>JBEVNF010000042.1:0-7466 GCA_040508255.1 Flavitalea sp. | reverse complement strand
ATTTGGATTGGTTCCCGTAATGCGCTTAAAATAATTATTAAAATAGGTTGTGTATTCAAATCCCAATGCATAAGCAATGTCTGCAACACTCCACTCAGTAAACTGCAGCAATGCTTTTGCTTCAGCAACTATTCTTTCAGATATGATCACGGAGGTTGGTTTTCCGGTAACCTCTTTCACCGAACGATTAAGGTAATTTACATGCACCGATAAACAGGCTGCGAAATCCTGGGCAGTTCGAAGTTTCACCACATCGTTGGCCTGCTCCACAGGGAATTGCTTTTCCAGCGCATTCATGAACAAGTATGTTATCCGCGAAGCACTATTTTTAAAGACAGCTTCAGTTTGTGAAGGTTGTATCCTTAAAGCCTCCAGTAGTATTATTTCAATACAGCTAAGGATCATTGCAGATTTATGCAGGTAGTCACTTTTGTGCACCGTAAGCATCTTCTCAAATATACTATTCATGAACTCAGCCTGTTCTTTTGTAAGGTTCACCAACGGAGAGTCAGAGGTCTGAAACAAGGGAGATTGCCTGAGGATCTCCGAACGTTCACGGCCTGAAATAAACGCTTCAGTGAACAAACAGGCGATGCCTTTCATGCTATTCGACCGTACAACAACTTTGTGTTTTACATTCGGGTTGATAAAGAATAATCCGGTGCCACTTAACTTTAAAGGGTCGCCCCCTGAACTCCAGGTCATCTCACCCGTTACAAGTCCCATTTTATAATAATCCCTTCTGCCACGGGTTACCGGTCCTGTGCGGGGGATAGATAATTTGTGAACCTTGAATCCTGTTTGTTTAAGATCCTCAATATTGAGACCCGGTATTTCAGATGAATGATGAACCAACATCCGGCAAAGTTAATATAATCAAACCTCAATTCCCTGCCCGAATGTGAGTAGGTTGTTATCGGGATCCAACAATGAAAACTCCCTTTGCCCCCATGGTCGCGTTTGTAGTGGACCGTTGGGATGTATCAGCTTTTTCACTGCATAGCTGTGATATAATGATTCGATGTTCGTGGTCCTGATATAAACCTGGCCATAGTTTTCCGCAGGATCAAGTGAAGCAAATCTGAAAAAATGGATCTGGATATTATCTTTTTTAAGCATCAGGTAATCTTCGTAATCGCCTGAGTCATAAAGTTCGAATCCAAGTTGATTTATGTAAAACTCCTTTGTTATTTTCTTGTCCCTCATCGGAAGCCTGGGATTGATATCTGTCAGCATAATTCTGTTTTGGACAAATATCGGACTGGGTTACTAAGTCGAAACTGATCAGGATCAGTAAATTCAATACTGACCCCTCACCCTGCTCAATGTTTCCGGAGCGATCTTAAGATAGGAGGCTATCATTTTGACGGGAAACGTTTTTGTAATGAGCGGTTTTGCCTGGTTTATGTAGCTGTATTTTTCTGCGGGGCTCAATGCATTGTCAAACAGGTAGGTTCTGTTCCTTGGTTGATCCAACACCCTGTTGAATTGAAGGAAGGCGTCAGATCGGGTTACGAGCTTATGGAAGCTAACCAGCTTCAACTCGAGTACTTCTGCATCTGTAAATGCCTTGATAGTTGTTAGGGATGGTTCTTGTCCTATCAGACTGTCGTGGTTGTACATCCACTCATTTCCCGTGTGAAGGTCAATGATGACTTCATCAATATCTTTCACAAAAAACTGAAAAAATGAACCTGAATTGATAAAGTAAAATGATTGGGATATATCACCTTCCTGCAGGATCACTTCATTTTTTGAGATTGATCTGCGGGTGATAACTGACTCAAACAATTTAATTTCCTCATCTGAGAACTGCCCGATCTTACGAAGTATTTCCGTGATATGCATGTGAATACTGTTATTCTGACCTGAAACTTTTAACCGGGTTTGCCAATGCCGCTTTCAGCGCCTGGTATCCAACCGTGAGCCATGCGATCAATTGCGCGATTGCTATGGTCGCTATGAAGAAACCGACTCCGATCTCCACCCTGTATGCAAAGCCCTGTAACCAACGATGCATAAAGAACCAGGCGATAGGCGTAGCAATCAGGAATGCGATACTGATAAGGATGCTAAATTCTTTTGAGAACAGGAGGATAATACTGCTAACCGAAGCACCCAGCACTTTACGTATCCCGATTTCTTTTGTTCGTTGAACCGCCATGAATGAAACAAATCCATATAGTCCCAGACATGAAATAAATATGGCTATGCCTGCACAAACCTGGAAGATTTGAGAGAGTTGTTGTTCCTGTTTGTAAAAACCAGCCATTTTTTCATCGAGAAACTGAACCTCATACAAATGCTCTGGATAAGTATTGTTCCATAGTTTTTCGATGGTTGCAAGCGTTTGTTTTGCATTGGCCGGCTCGATCTTGACATTGAAAGAACGGTAAACCATTTTGAAAGAACCGATCAATGTTGGCTTTAACTCTTCTTTTAATGAAGCCCCGTTGAAGTTCTTCACCACACCAACCACGGGCGCTACCAATTTGCCATCCCAGATATCGATCTTTTTTCCAATGATTTCTTCCGGGTTTTTAAAACCAAGTCGTTGCGTGAGTAATTCATTTACGACATAACCATTGATGCTGTCAGCCTTTGCATACGCCCTGCCCGCGATAAACTCTATATTATAAGTTTTGAAATAATCATTGTCTGCCCATTTGAATTCGGCATTGAATTCTGATTTTTTGACTGCATTGTCAAACCTGAATTTATCATCCCAACTTGCCACATCCATCGCGCTGAATGAGCTGAGACTTACATTCTTTACACCAGGTTGTTGCAGCATCTGATTCTTTAAAGCGTCCGATTTATTGATCCTTCCTGTATCGCGTGGAATATTCACTATCACAACCGCATCCTTGTCAAAACCTGTGGATGCATGCTGAAAAAGATCCATCTGGCTCACAACTACCAAAGTTCCAATAATCAGGATCTGCGCTATGGTAAACTGAAAGACTACCAGAACTCTTCTTAGTGAAATACCTCCTGCTGCCCTGCCCGTAAACCGGCTTTGCAGAATTTTCAGTGGATTAAACCCTGATAACACAATTGCAGGATACAGACCTGAAAGCAAACTAACCAACGAGATGATGCTCAGCAGAAAAACAAAAAGCGGAAGACCTGGTTCGATGGATAATGAAGTATGAAGCAGGTTGTTCAGAAATGGTAGTCCAACAAATGCACCACCAAGTGCAACCGATGTTGAAATGATTGTTATAAGAAACGTTTCAGTAAGAAATTGTGAGATCAGTTGATTTTTACTGCTTCCAAGTACCTTCCGGACACCTACTTCCTTCGAACGGGTTACGGCCTGAGCTGTTGCAAGATTGATAAAGTTGATACAGGCAATGCTAAGCAGAAACAATCCCACCAGACTCAGCGCGGTGATCAGCTTTTTGCTGAATGTGCTGCCACGATAAGAACCAAACTCGCTCTGGTAGTGAATCTGATCCAACGGTTGTAAAATGTATTCCTGGTTTGCAAACTCTGCCGGTGTATGTTTTTTTACGAACCGTTTCAACTCCGCGTTGAACTGATCTGCCTGCAGATTTGCCGGAAGTGTTATATAAGTATTCAAAGATGGATCCTGCCCTACCCAATTCTTCGGAATATCCTGCTGTTCGGCTGCTTTGAACGGAAGCACAACCTGCAATGGAAAATCAGTGTTGGCTGGAACATTCTCAAGTATACCACTGACTTTGAAAATTGATCCGTCAGCATATTTTATAAACTTACCTACAGCATTGTTCCAATCTCCAAAGAATTTTTCAGCAGTCTCTTTTGAGAGCACTGCTCCATCAACACCTGACAAGGCAGTTTTTGCGGTTCCTGCTGCGAAGGGAAAATTGAAAAGATCAAAGAATTCAGGCTCTGCAAAAAACACCTGCTCTTTAAATTTTCTATCAGGAAGATTCACAGATTTACCTGCTTCATCAGGTAATGTGATCTGTTGATTCTTTCTTTCATAGATGCGTGCCACCTTTTCCAGCTGAGGATAGTCAATTCTTAATCCTTCAGCAACAGGGTATGCCGTTGCTTTGGAATACTGTACTCCTGCCGGTGATTGTGTTGCTGCAACAACCCGGTAGATCCTCTCTTTATCTGCATGAAAATTATCAAAGCTCGTTTCAAAATTTACAACCAAAAAGATCAGCAGGCAGGCCCCAATCCCGATCGAGAGACTGATCGCATTGATCACTACATAAGATTTATGGCTTTTGAGATTTTGCCAGGCTGTTTTGAGGTTGTAGTTGAGCATAGTTGAGCAATGTTAGTGACCCGATTTGGGATCACCAACATTGTCTCAAACAGAATACCGAAACACTTGAGCTTATAGATTAGCGGGAAATATAGTATAAAAGATTATATATGTTCGATTCTGATACATCTTGTGTACGGGTATCAAAGCTTTACCCGTTCAACAATTTCATAATAGGCATTAAGGTCGAGCCATTCTATACCAGAAACAACCTTCCCATTTTTCACTGTCATGATATACATATACTCATTACCATAAGGCTTTCCATCAATCGCCTTGCTGGAACTCTGGATTCTTGCAAAAACCTCGTTACCGTCGGCCCATACTCCGATTGTTTTGATGACAAGCGGTTGCGCTAATCTTTCAAAAAGAGCCTCCTCGGCTTTTTCAAAGAGTTGCTTCATCCCATGATAGGTTCCGGCAACCGGACCGTGGCCAGCAATGGTCCATTCGACCTCTTCCACAAAATAGTCTTTAAAAAACAGTGTAAAATCATGGGCAGAGTTTGCTAATGCATCTTCGATAAGTTTTTTGTTTGCTGTTTCCTGTTCAATATTTTTTGACATAATCATTAATTTTATAAGGCAAAATTATCGATCATGTCAATCCTCACTTTGCCGTATTCAAACCGATATTTGAGAAATTCAAACCTGGCGGAATGATGAAGGGCTTTGCTGTGTTTGTTGCTTAAAGAAATTATTGAATTGAGCCTGATCTCCAAATCCGAGCGCATAACCAATCTCGGAAATATTCCAGTCTGTGTGTTTCAGCAACGCTTTCGCTTCACTGACAATCCTTTCGAAAATCAATTCTGATGTAGTTTTGCCGGTTGCTTTTTTTATCGCACGATTGAGATAATTCACATGTACCGAAAGCTTGTCTGCAACTGACTTTGGCGACCTGAACTCAAATCTTTGATGTATGGACTCGATGGGAAACTGGCGATCCAGTAGCTCATAGAATACTGAAGTTATCCGGGCTGAAGCATCGGTAGCAGCGACAGATATTGTAGCTGGTTCAAGTTTCAACGCCTGGTATATCAACTCGCCCAGATAATTTCTGATGAGCTCATATCTGTATTTAAATTCAGAATGCTTTTCCGAAAGCATTTTTTCAAAAAGTCTGCTGAATTCTTCAAGTGCCTTTTTATTCAATTTGTAAACCGGTCGCGTCCTTGTATTAAATAAATCAAAGTCCTTCAGTTTCAACCGGTGATTTGATTCGAAAAATTCATCTTTGAAAATACAAAAATAGCCATTGGTATCCGGTGTCAATGGCTCTGATGTATAAGGCACAAGCGGGTTGAAAAACAAAAGGGTGTCACCTGTAACAGTAACACTTTTATCACCAAAATGGAAACAGTTGTCTCCCCGGAACAACATGATCTTGTAAAAGTCCCGGCGTATATAGGCAGAAGAGGATGCGCCCGCATGTATCCAATCTTCAATTCTGAAAACATTGAAGAATCCATCTTCAACGTTCAGATCTTCAGGTTCAATATCGAATTTATTTTTATAGAACTGCGATAACGATTCTGTCTTGTTTGCCATATCATTACGGTAAGCAAAGTACAAGCCATGAATGATAAGTCAGCATCTTATCTCAATAACACAAAACTTCCCTTTTTCGTAACGATCTTACCATTAAAATCCTCACCCTCAACCATAAATACAAAGGTAGAAGACGGTTGTAATGTACCCTTGATCATACCATCCCATCCGCTTCCGGTTTCGGAAGTTGAAAACACCAGCTGTCCCCAACGATTGTAAACCCGGAAATACCTGATCTGTTTTATTCCAACTGCTATCGGTATGATCTTATCATTTTTACCATCGTTGTTTGGTGTAAATGCAGAAGGAACAAAAATATCTGCACCCGTTTTAAATACCTTTATAGTGATATCATCAGTACCCTGGCAATTATCAGGAGTTGTAACTGTTACCCGGTATGTTATCGTATATTGATCGGCGTTAGTATAGCTTCCTGTGGGATTCGCTATGAGTGTATTGTTCAATCCTGTGCCCGGCGACCAATTGTACCGACTGGCTTCATCTGCATTTGATGTTGCACTGAATTGCATGATCTGCCCAACCGTTACAGTCGTGTCATTGCCCGCAAATACCGTTACAGGCGGGATCACACCGATATAAACAGTGTCGCGGTATGGGTTAGGACATCCTGCGTTCAGTACTGCAAGAACAAGATTTGTGGATTGTTTCGGCGAAGCGCTTGTTGTGAAATTATATGGTGCAGTTACGGTTCCGTTTCCACCTGTGACCACCGATGGGTTGCTCCATGTATAACTTGTTCCTACACTGATATCCGCATGTAACAACACCGATTTACCATAACAAATATTGCTGCTATCAGGATCAACCGTTGCCGAAGGAAACTGAACATTATAATAATTGATCGTTGCAATATCACTTGTGTCCGCCGCACAGACACCATTTTGCACTACGGCACGGAAGTACCTGGTAGAGTTGATGCCGGTTAACTGGTAAGACTCCTGTTGATTTGCGGGATTTACATTTGCCCATCCGGAGTTATCAAAAGACTGTTGCCAGTTCAATACCGAACCTGTATGATCGCCAAGTTGCAGCAAAGGCAAGGCTGTTTCACCGAGACATACGTTCACAGCGGTTGGTTGAATGCTGCCGGCATCCGAAAGTTCGTCGACCGTTATCAAAGCAGGTGCTGCCGTATCAATACTGCAGGTTGCTCCATTCTGAAGCAAAGCAGCGAAGTAAGTGGTTTGTGTAAGATTGGTTGCATTGTACCGGGTACCTGTTACGTTCAGCGCTGTCCAGTCTGTACCATTCACAGATTGAACCCAGTTTACCACTGAACCTACCGCACCCGAGCTTGAAAGTATGGTGGTATTGATTCCCTCACAGACATTCTTGTCACCATTGGTTATACCTGCAACCGTAGGCGGCGAAGTACTAACATCGATCGTATCTTTCAGATCAGCACAGCTGTTTACCTGTCTTATTGTGATCTCGCCGGCACTAAATCCTGGCTGTACCGTGATCACATTTGTATTCGAGCCTGAAACGATTGTCCAGTCGGCAGGTACTCCCCATGTATAGGTGGCACCTGCCATCGCAGGCACCGAATAGATCATATCGGTATTAGTGCAGGCTACCGGCGGACCGCTGATCTCAAGGCCCGCGCAGGTATTTCTAAGCGCCACATA
>JBEVNF010000563.1:0-3167 GCA_040508255.1 Flavitalea sp. | reverse complement strand
GAAAAGCCTCAATTGCGGATGCATATAAAAATTGCCGTTTTTATATGTGATAACAGGTGAGTTTTAAAATCCAAAAAAACAAAAGCCTGCAAGCTGTTTTGGTTTTAGCTATTCAAAAAACAAAGATTCTGTTTCAAAGATTTCTTTCACACAGAATCTTTGTTTTTCAAAACTGCTATTCCGACCGGAGGCTCTTTACGGGATTCGCAACGGCAGCCTTTATCGATTGGAAACTGATGGTAAGGCCTGCAACAATCACCGAGATGATAAACGCAAGCACAAAGTATCCTGCATGCAGGTCAATGCGGTTCGCAAAGGTTTGCAGCCAGGTGCTCATGGCGAGATATCCGAGCGGTGCAGCCACAAGAAACGCAATCACGATCAGCCAGGTGAACTCTTTTGTGAAGAGGTACACGATACCGTTCACTGATGAGCCAAGCACCTTCCTGATACCAATCTCCTTCTGACGTTGAAGCGCAAGGAAAGAAACCAGGCCATATAAGCCCATACAGCCGATCACGATCGCAAGGCCAACAAATATTCTGAATCCCTGGAACATGATATCCTCAAGGATGTAAAATGCACGGTTGCGGATGTATTCGTTCAAAGTGCTCACTTTATACACATTGTCCGGGTACACTGTCTCCCAGGTTTGCTGAAGCGCCTTGTTGAACTGCGCATCGTTCATCGATGAACTTCTGATAGCAACATTGTTCACCCAATTGCCACCGTTGAAAAGCAGGCAAGGCGATACCTGGTTCTGCAAACTCGTATTATAAAAATCTGCTGTCACACCAACCACAGTTCCGTATTCGCGGTTATTGATCAGCACCTGTTTGCCAATTGCATCATCGGGCGACTTAAAGCCGATTGCTGCAACAGCTTTCTGATTGATGAGTACATTGTAGTTCATTATGCTATCGTTCAGCATTACACGATCGGTAGTTGTCAGATCACGGCCAGCCACGAGTTTGATATCATATGTACGGAGATAATCCTGGTCAACAAACTTTCTTTCGACAGACATATTATCAGAAGATGCAGCCCTTGGCAAACGTACATCGCTGAAGCCATTGCTTGCGGAAGTAGGCGGACCGGAATTAAAACTGATTGACTGAACGGCAGGTTGTGCAGAAAGCAAAGACCTGAACTTATCAATTTTCTGCTGATCGTTTGATGGAACCTCAACAGTGAGAATTCCTTCTTTTCTGTAACCCGTGTCCTTGCTATAGAAATAATTTATTTGCGTGGCAACCACCACTGTTCCTATAATGAGGATTTGTGTTACAACAAACTGAACAACGATAAGCGCCTTGCGAAGTGAGAAACGATTGGAAAAGCCGGTGTTCTTTGCCTTGATCGTTGATTTAAGCGCGATGATCGGCGCAAAGGATGACATCACGCGGGCAGGATAAAAACCGGCCAGCAGCGTGATCACAACAGAAAGACCGATAAGGAATATAATAATGGTCCAATCAATGTGCAGGTTGAAATCAACCACAAAAGACAGATAGTTATTGAAAGCATCCAGGAACCAATCTGCAAGCAACAGACCCGCGACAGACGCGATTGCGGTGATGATAAATGTTTCACCAAGAAATCTTGCTGTGATACCCCATTTGCTACTGCCAAGTGTTTTGCGGATACCGATCTCCTTTGATCGTTTGAAAGACTGTGCTGTAGCGAGATTCACGAAATTGATACAGGCAGTAAGCAATACAATCGATCCCATTAATAAGAACGCAATGATCAGGATGCCGGGTGTTGCATAGAGCGTACCACCATAGGTTTCATCAGTGTGTACTTCTTTCAGCGGCTGCAAATGAAACTTGGTACGCTTTGCATTATCTGCGGGCAGATACTTGTTTTTAAAACCAATCAATGCCGCATCAAATTTCGCAGCATTGTAATTTGCGGGTGTTGTCACAAAAGTGTAGCTCTCAGAATAATTGCTCAGCCAGTTGTTGACTGTAACTGTGTTATGTCTTTCAAAATCTTTGAAAGGCAAAAGCATATTGAAAGGAATATTACTGTTTCTTGGTGCATCTGCAATCACAGCGGAGATCCTGTAAGGATTCTTGTTTACTGCAAGTGTTTTATTGATCAGTGTATTGTAATCGGTGCCGGGACCGTAGATCTTATCAGCTAGTTTTTTGGTAAGTACAACTTCATCAGGAGTAACAAGCAAATTATTTCTGTTGCCTGCGAGCACGGTGAAATCAAAGGTTTTAAAGAACCATTCATCTGCATACGTCATCTCCTTTTCTTCGAACAACTTTCTTTGACCAGCACCTTCACCCGCCTGGATGATAGCGCCGTTGCGTACATACATCTGGGTAACAGTTTCCAGCTCTGGGAAGTCATTTCGCAATGCTTTTGCAACAGGAAAACTGGTGTAGCCGCCGAATTCCGTTCCCTGCGAAGTCTGATCCTCAAACACAACCCGCTGTATACGATCTGCTTTTGTATGAAAAGCATCAAAGGTTTGCTCATGTTTGATGAAAACATAAATACAAATACAACAGGCAATGCTCACGGCAAGTCCAGCGACATTGATAATAGTGGCAGCGCGGTTCCGCGTAAGGTTGCGAAAAATGGTGATGAAGTAATTTCTGATCATACGTAGGGGTTTAACGCTCAGATTTGTAACGAAGAGAATGCCGAAATTCCATACTTCTGACTATCAATAAATTACAAAATCTTTCAACAGAAATTATTGTGCGGTTTCGATACAAAGAAATGTACGCCAGCGAGCAGTTAGGCGCAAGCCCATCGTTCCCGACGGTATGAACTTTGATTCAGTCCAATAAACAATCGTTATGGATAGCTATATAAATCATGTCGAGAAAGATATAAGTTTCAAAGGTAGTCTGCGTAAGATCAGGATTTCAGATGTCACACATGAATCCGGTCTTCCATCCCACAAACCATCCATTCCAATTTATTCGGTTGAGTTCAGCGATGAGGTACTTACCAAAGTGATGGGGGAAGATCGTGTGCAGGTTATTCTTTCTGATCCGCCAAATTTCAATGATACAAAAACACAACCCAACCTCGCAACGGATGAACAGAATGAAGTCATGAAGGCAATCAATAAAGCAGTGATTGAGCATCATGAAGTCTTTCATCCGGAAGGAATATAAATCGCCACACTCCTCTTCGCTTTA
>JBEVNF010000169.1:0-3384 GCA_040508255.1 Flavitalea sp. | reverse complement strand
TATTCATTTCCATGTCTTTGAGTTCCTTTGACAACATCCGCGTGGTAATCCCAGGGATACTTCGTTCTATTTCACGAAAGCGGGTGTTGCCATTACACAAGGAATTGATAATGGGTATTCTCCATTTACCACCAATGAAATATAGCGTATCATTTAGTGATCTGAGTTCTTCAGCCTGATCTCTTTGCATGTTCGTGTATTTGGAATGATTGTATGGTATCACCCATGATACCGGTCAAACTGGTATACCCGGTGATACTGGTTACAAATGTATACCAACCAGGTTTTAGTTTTGTGTCAAATAAAATTATATGAAAAAGTTTAAAAACAAAATCGCTGTCGTAACCGGTGGAAACAGCGGGATCGGCCTTGCCGCAGCTACTGAACTCGTGAATCATGGTGCTACCGTAATCATCACCGGAAGAAGAAAAGATGCGATTGAAAAGGCGGCGAATGAGATTGGCGCAATTCCTTTTGTAGCTGATCAGTCTAAATTAGATGATATTGATAAGCTTACTCAGTTTATTAAAGATCGTTTCGGAAAACTGGATATATTATTTGTTAACGCTGGCGTCACCGGTACCGGCGGTATGATTGCAAACGCAGATGAGTCAAATTTTGACAATGTAATGAACATTAATTTCAAAGGCGCGTATTTTACACTCAGCAAGCTTAGCCCTGTGCTAAATGATGGCGCATCCGTGGTTATTCTTTCTTCGATGGTTGCTTCCACGCATGTACCGGGAAGTTCAATTTACCAGGCGAGCAAAGCTGCATTGAATTCATTTGCAAAAACTGCTGCAGCGGAACTTGCTTCAAGAAAAATCCGTGTTAATATGATAAGCCCGGGTCCGACAAAAACGCAGGTATTGGATAAAATGGGACTTGATGCCATTGCGGTACAGAACGTCTGGAATAATCTTGCATCAGAAAAAATTCCATTACGAAAAATCGGCACACCGGAAGATGTTGCAAAACTTGTGGTATATCTTTCGGATGAGCATGCCAGTTATATAACAGGTTCTGATTTTGTGATTGATGGCGGATTGAGTTTATAGGGAAGCCATAAATAAAAACTGGCGCCTGCTCCAGGTTCACTTTCCGCAGTCAGTTTGCCATGATGGTTTTCGACAATTTTTCGCGCAATGGATAGGCCAACACCTGTGCCTTCATACTGGCGGGCATTATGTAATCTTTGAAACATCTGGAAGATCTTTTCCGCCATTTCGGGTTCAAAGCCTATTCCATTGTCTCTGACAGTGATCTTGTAATAGTTGTCCAATGGGAGATCGCTATCACCACCATTTACCTCGGCAACTGTGATATTTATCTCCGGTGCAATACCTGGCTTGTTATATTTCAATGCATTGGAGATCAGGTTTAAAAACAATTGTTGCAATTGCCTGGTAAAGCCTTCTATCACCGGCAATCTGTCAACATGGATCACGGCTTGTTTTTCTGTGATCTTCAACTCAAGATCCTCCAATGCAGCCTTGATACGTTCATTAAGATCTACCAGCTCAGGCTCAGGTGGTTTCTGACTCACATGAGAATAAGTCAACAGATCTTCGACAAGTGAACCCATACGAACACTCGCCTGCACTACCCGATCCATCAGGGTTTCATCCTTAGGTTCAAGTTTCGGTTTCAGTTGTGTTTTCAGGTGATTGGTAAAGATCTGAATCTTGCGAATAGGTTCCTTAAGATCATGCGATGCGGCATAAGCAAACTCTTCAAGCTGTTGATTGGAACGTTTGAGTTCGGTATTCACTTTCATCAACGCATCGGTTCTTTCCTCAACACGCCGTTTTAGTTCAGCTTCATTCTCTTCAATCTTCATTCTTGCAACAACCTGGTGCGTGACATCATAGGCAGAATGAAGCACTCCTGTTATATTTCCGTCTTCTATCAGCGGTGAGTAGGTAAGATTGAAATAAAATTGCTGAAGCTCCCCATCCATCACAAGTTTAATAGGAACCTCTGTACCCTGGAATACTTCCCCTGTTTCCAATACTCCACCCACAATTTTCAACACAGCCTGGTGTTCGAGTTCGGGTAACACCTCAATCATTTTTTTGCCTATTACATTTTGCCCACCCTTGCCCATAAAAAAGAGCATCGGTTCATTGATGCTTTCAATCACAACATCCTTACCTCTTGTCAATGCTATAGGCAATGGCGATTGAGCAACGATGTTTCTAAACCGTGCCTCACTTTCAATAAGCGATCGCTGCATCTTACGCAGGTCAGTAACATTCTGGCTTACGCTGGAGAGTCCAATGATCTCACCTGTTACTGCATCACGATTAACCACCAGGTTCCATTTCAACCAGAACGTTTGATTAGTCTTAGCATTTTTAAATCTTACTTCTGCTGATACAAACCCTTTGGCGAGACATTGTTCAATGATATTTTCGATCATATTCCTGTCTTCAGGATAGCTCGCATCCCATACACTTCTCCCTTCGTAATTATCCCAACCCAATGTTTTTAATGCTGTGGGATTTGCATATTGCACGTTGCCTTCGATGTCCATCATGCCGATAAATTCCGGGCTTGAATCCAGTATGCTGACAAGATCAAGCAGCTTTTTAACCGGGGCAACGGCCAGACGTTCTGACTCAGACATTTTCGTGAGTCTTGCCTTGTTTTTTGAATTCACGGGTAGGGGAGGATTTGATGATTGGTTACAGATAACGAGGATTCCATTTACTCTGCCGGTTTCATCAATGATCGGCGAAGCAGCAAAACTGGTCGGATGGTTATGGTTGTTTTTGATTGGTCTGGGACTCAGCAACTTTTCCGGCCATGATGCACCGGTACCGCCAAATACATCATTCACCAGCGGAAGCACATGTTGCCAGGATTTACCCCAGCTTTTTCTTGCCCGGTGACCGATTGCTGCAGGATGAATTTTAGGTTCAATAAAGATTTGCTTGTATGCATCGTTGTAAAACTGAACATGATCCGCACCCCACCAGAGAAAAGCGGGAATGTTCATGTTCATCACGATGCCAAGAGAAGTTCTTAAACTCTGGGGCCATTGCTCCCGGGGCCCAACAGAAGTCGCGGACCAATCGAAGCTGCGGATTTCAGCCGCCACACCATCGTTATCAACAAACGATGTTTCAGTTTTGATGTCAGATGATTCCAAGAGGTACATGGTATTGGTAAGCATCATTAAGTTACTACACGAATCTTTTCTTTAAAGAAAAGACCAATGAAAATTTAGTGAAAATGGCTAGCGCTTAGTGTTTGCACTTAGATATAATTAAGGCCCAGACCTCACAAAAAAAATCGCGCAGCCATTGCTGCGCGATCTCTTACATCATAACTTTTATCTATTTCCCTTTCACAAACCTTATCGTCTTCGAATTCATCTTC
>JBEVNF010000551.1:0-10002 GCA_040508255.1 Flavitalea sp. | reverse complement strand
GAAAAAGCCTTTGAACATCAAACGCATCACCGCGGACAAACAACCGTCTATATCAGGATCGCAGGTGCAAAACCACCGCAGGAAATGTTGTTCTGATTGCATCTCAAAGTCGCAGTGACCACTGCGACTTTTTATTTAAGCGTGATTTCAATCTGAAGATCCCTGCAAATGATTTCTTCCCTGTTCCCATTGATCATTGGCTTGACAGGCTTTCCATTCATCAGCCAGATATTGTATTTACCTGCTGGTTGTGAAAAGACAATCTCGTAATTGTTCAGCTTTTGCCTGATCCGGTAGGTAGTTGCTTTCGGCTGTTGAAGGAATGACACCGAGATATTGTTCTGTCCGAAGGTTACATTTTCAATCGAACCAGAATCAAGCTTTGAAGGGAGCAGGGGAGACACATAAACTTTTCGCTTTGAAACCATCGGCCGAATGCCAAAGGTTTGTTTGATCAATGGTTCACCAAAAGCATAGAGGTTCCAGGCCTGCGTCATCATTCCAAAATCCGGCGAAACTTCATAAATAGATCCGGGGAGCGCATAACCAAATGTTGCTACCATTTTCCGTAACAAAGAATAAGCCTGTTCAGCGCGACCATAGTTGTTTTCAGCAACAACCTGCACACCTGTGGGAAGTGTCATAACCGCCCCGGTATAGGTGAAGGCGCGTTTATTTGCTTCTGCAGCAAAGGAGCCTTCCTCGTTACCGGCGTTTTCATCGCGATCGATGCCTGTAACAAACATCCCGAAAGGACTGGTAAACTTTTGCGCGGTTGCAAGAGCTGCAAGCGCGCGCGCGGTGTCAGCTATACCCATTTCCATTGGTGTATTTACAACCCAGTTATGATGCATCACAAATCCGCGTACTGAATCAGGTTCATACTGCTGCATCTTTTGTTTGGTTGCATTAAGCTCAGCCACCGCCCAGGGTTTCTTTAAAGTATCTGCCCGCACAATTGCGTCATCAGCCAGTTTCATTGCCTCTTTTGCCGTAGCGCGAAAATCCGCATAGGAATCAAACTCTTCCACCCAGAAATCTGTATTGATCTTTTTGGTAAGCTGGGACGCGATACCGGTATACCTTTCAGCAAACTTTAAGTCACCGAGTATCTTTGCCATTGAAGCGAGGTCCACACAAGCTCTTTGTGTGTATGAGGCAACGTCGATCATTTCAGAATTCAACCCATGAATCTCCATCATCCCTGCTCCATCGGGCAAAAGATTTTTGTCTTTATCATTATCATTCAACAACCAATCCATTCCCTGCTTTATTGGTTGATAATATTTCTTAAGAAATGCAGTATCACCCGTCCAGCAAAACACCTCCCAGACAAGCGATGCAAACTGTGCGGTCTCATTAATATTACCCGGGTTATACACAGATCCGTTTGTGGAAACCTCATGAACAATTCTGCCATTACCGTTGGTCTCAGCAGAAATACGATGAATAAGATCTATAGAAGCATAAACAGCATCCTTCTGACCCGTTGCAATCAATCCTTTTAAAGTGTAAGCCATATCACCGCCGAACCACCATGGATAATCGGGTAGCCCGGCTGTTATGCCGCGACCGCGACCAGGTACCGCGGTCATGAGCCAGTCGCTGTTGTATTTAACCCATCTGAATGCCTGTTCGAGTTGTTTATCGCTGAGCGTGATCTTCGAATGACTCTCGATCGAATCAAATCTTTTCTTTTTTTGATTCAGTAAAACCATTGCATTTTTCTGAAGCTTGATCCATGTACTGCTTGCATCAGCTTCGCTGAGCATAGAACCTGCTATCATGATCCTTAAACTCGTACGCGAGTTTGCGGCAACTGAAACATGATACCTCGAATCTGAGGCAGCCACATTTGGTTTCTGTGATGGCTGACCATTGATATTGATCCCTTTTTTGTCTGACCCAACCACAACGAACCAGTTATTCAATGCATCTTTAAAATACGATCTTCCGGATGCACCATCATAACGCAACTGATCTTTTCCATCTTTCATTCCTGTTCTCTCACCCAGCCATACCGGCATCAGGTTACTTTCAAAATGAAAGTCAAAATCGAATTCTGTTTTTTGTGAAGCATTGTTGGTGACTACGTATTCAATATAAACGGCAGGCATATGATCAGGCACAAACTGGAAGCGCTGTGCTGTTACTCCATCCGATAATTTCGTGTATACATGCCTGTTACCAAATGGATAATTGATAAAACTGTCGGCAACCATCTTTGTATTCTTACCACTCAAAACTATCGTTTCGGAAAAACCATCCGCGAGCTTTATGGGATGGCTCCAGATGCCACCCATCTCACCTGTTACATGCCAGCCAAGCGGTGGGAAGCTGCCATCCTGGAAACCGACCATATACGCCCTGTCTCCTGCTGTATTGTAAGGTGAAGCAAGGTAAGCGGGCTTTCCGGGCATCTGTTCTGCGCTACCAAAAATCCTTTGGATTTTGGTTACGGGCAGGGCAGTGGATCTGTTTTGTGCATTAAGTGATACACCGGAAAACAACATCCAAAATAAGATGGTGCGATAAAGATACAGGCGGCAAATCGTCATTGTTGGCAGTTAAGATGTAGGTACCTAAAAATAAGCAATACCGCACGAACTCCAATCTGTGATAACGGCATGATATTTTCGGCCAGAGCGTCATGGCATGGAACCCGGATACCTATACGCAATTCAAAAATGAACGATTCGCCCCTTTTTATACCTTACTTGAGCTAATCGATAAAAAGCCTGCACTGAAGGTAGTTGATCTTGGCTGCGGTACAGGTGAACAGGCTTCTGAACTCGGTAAATTGTTACCCGGTTCTGAAATTCTGGGTATCGATGCTTCAGGAGAAATGCTAAATGCATCAAAAGAGTTTGAAAAGCCAGGACTGGGATTTCGGCAGATGAGTATCGAGAGTTATCTCAAAGAAGCACCCAAACATGATCTTGTGTTTTCAAATGCGGCTTTGCAATGGGTGCCGGATCATGAATGGCTATTGCCTGCAATCATTAAAACCATTAATAAAGGCGGGCAGTTTGTTTGCCAGGTTCCCGCACAACACACAAATGTCGGTAACAGGCTGATCAACGAAGTGGCAGCGAGAGAACCGTTTGCATCAAAACTACAGAACTGGTCAAGAGTTTCTTCAGTGCTTCCGGTGGAGCGCTACGCCTCGATAATGTTTGAAAATCATGGAACCCGTATAACCGCAATGGAAAAGATCTTTCCGCTCGTACTGGAATCACCTGCTGCAGTTTATAGTTGGCTCAAAGGAACGACCCTTATACCATACTTTGAAAGACTTCCGGAGGATTTACATGCAAAATTTGCTGAGGAGATAGAAAAAGATCTCAGGATATACTTTGACAGGCAGCCAGTATTTTATCCGTTTAAACGGATTCTCTTCTGTGCAACATTTTAATCCTTCCAGGGTGGGTGGTGACAACCTCTCCGAAACTGTGATTGCAGATTATTTTGTCCGAAATAACGTAAAGCCAGGTAAAAATGCGCTGCCTGGATGGTGAAAATGATTCTCTTTCGCGAAAAGCTGTACTAAATACACATCTCAGGACCTCGCCGGCAACCTCATCATTGATAGTATTCTTTCTGATTATCCCATATATCAGCGGAGCATATTGATCATATAGCACGTGAAAGGTTTCCGGATCTCCCTGCCGAAAACGATAAATGAAGCTGGCTTCATTAATGTCCATCGTTGTAATAAATTATTAAAACTGGAAATCAAAATTAAAGCCATCATGAAAATTTTAATTTCTGCCGATCGGAAGACAAAAAACCCTGTCGATTTTGTTCATTCCACAACTTTTAACAAAAGATGTGGAACATTGATCCTCAAACCGTTGGTCTCAGCCCTTAGTATTTTCTGCAGATTTTTTGGTATTTTCTACATTGTGAAAGCAAAACCGGGGTCCTACTTTTACCGTACCTATAAACTATTCCTATGCTAAACCCGACTTATGAAAACCTGTACTTATTGTACTACAAAACTGCACTTCTACAAAAGACCTTACTGGGGGCTTGTAAAAATTCCACATTCAATACCAATTTGCTCCAGATGTTATGCTGAGGCGGAACTAACCATGATGCATCCACGCAAGAACGGTTTCCCCGAACAGGCAAATGTGATCCAGATGGTGGAAGAATACAGCGAGGAAACAATTCAAAGAAAACATCGGCTCAACGAGATCAAAAGACAAATCCTTGACCTGAAGCTGGATCATGTATCTACTTTCTTTTCAAGAATTGAAATTACTGAACTGCCCAACATCCTTTATACAAAGGAGATAATAGACAATATTGTCCAGGCAAATTACTGCGACAGGCAGGGGATCCTGGTATCCACCAACAACCGTATCATCTTTATTGAGAAAGGGGTCCTGGTAGGGTTAAAGACAGAAGAATTTGCACTTGCAAACATTTCATCGATTGAAGTTGAAGCAGGACAAGTGAGCAGCAATGTAAAGATCTTTGCTACCGATAAGCTCGGAATGTTTGATAACATCGAAAAATCCAGCGCGCGGCAGTTTGCAGATCAGATTGCAAGAAAAATTGCCGCATAATTTTCAATAACAATTAACCGCTGAAACACAGTATAACAGCGCTCCTTCATGGAGCGCTTTTTTTATGCCTTCGGAAAAAATATTACCCTACAATGTTTGTAGACTAATAATTTTCGATACTTTTGAAGCGATCCCGGCAGAAAACCTGACCGGGATTAGTCATAAAACCCCACCATCAGATGAAACGGATTCTTTTTGCAGCGATGTTCATATTCGCATTTATTGGTATTCTAAACGCACAGCAAATAATTGAAGGAGTTGTACGGGATCCGGCTGGGGCGGGCGTTCCGGGGGCAACAGTAGGTGAGAAGGGAACCAACAATTTTGTTGTTGCAAATGATAGCGGATCATTTTCAATTCAGATAAAAGCTACTTTACCGGCAACTATCCGCATCACTGCGGCCGGTTTTAAACCACAGGATTTAAAGATCACTGACCTCAGCCAATCACCTTTTTCAATATCCCTTTCTGCTGAAAGCAGGCTTGCAGAAGTGGTTGTTACATCAAGACGAAGAACCGAATCTGCTCAAAGCGTACCAATTGCCGTTTCGGTAATAGGTGGCGGAACAGTGCAGGACGCCGGTGCCTTTAACGTAAACAGGTTGAAAGAACTGGTCCCTACGGTTCAGTTATATTCTTCCAATCCAAGAAATACAACATTGAATATTCGTGGTCTCGGATCAACTTTTGGATTGACAAATGATGGTATTGATCCTGGTGTTGGTTTTTATGTTGATGGAGTATATTATGCACGTCCCGCAGCTACCACACTGGATTTCATCGATATCGACAGGATCGAGGTATTGAGAGGTCCGCAGGGAACGCTGTTTGGAAAGAACACAACCGCCGGGGCCTTCAACATCACCACTAAAGCACCATCATTTGATCCCGGTGCAAACTTCGAGGTAAGTTATGGTAACTATGGATACATACAGGCCAAAAGCTCAATTACCGGAGCTATAACAAAAAAACTTGCAGGTCGCATTTCATTCTCAGGTACACAACGTGATGGGTTGATTGACAATGTTGCAACCGGCAAATCTGTAAATGATATCAATAACCTTGGCGGACGCGTATCTTTTCTGTACACACCTTCCGACAGGGTTAAGATCACACTCGCAGGTGATGCATCAAGACAAAGACCTGACGGATATGCACAGGTGATTGCAGGAGTTGTGCGTACCCAACGTGCGGAGTATCGCCAGTTTAATTCAATTATTGCGGATCTCAACTATCAGCTTCCATCAACAAATCCATTTGACCGGGTAGTTGATCATAATACAACATGGAGATCAGGAAATGATCTGGGTGGTGTTTCATTGAACCTTGATGCAAAGATCGGTAACGGTACACTTACATCAACAACATCATGGAGATACTGGAACTGGGATCCTTCGAATGATCGTGACTTCACAGGTCTTTCAGTATTGCAATTGTCACAGGCAACATCGAAACATCAGAACTGGACACAGGAGATCAGGTATGCCGGTGATATCTCAAAATCATTGAGTGGTGTTATCGGTGTATTTGCGATAGGCCAGGATCTTAAAACAGATCCATATCATATCGAAGAATCGGGTTCAGCGCAATGGCGCTTCTCTCAAAGCACCACAAGTGCAAACTGGAAAACACCGGGTTTGTTTGATGGCTACGGCATCAGAACAAGATCGAGGTTGCAGAGTTTTGGTGCTGCAGTGTTTGCACAGGCAGACTGGGCGATCACTCCAAAACTTCACGTGCTTCCGGGTCTGAGATATAATTACGATCAGAAAAAAGTTGATTACGACAGACAAACATATGGTGGTTTGCAAACAACAGATCCTGCTTTGATTGCACTGAAAAACCAGGTGTACAGCAACCAGGCATTCAAAGCTGATGTTGATGAAAGTAATCTTTCAGGTCAGATCACACTTGCTTACAAGGCTTCAAACAGGTTGAATGCTTTTGCAACGTATTCGACAAGCTACAAACCAATTGGTGTGAACCTTGGTGGATTACCAACAGCAAATGGCGAAGTATTGCTTGACCTTGCACGTATCAAACCAGAGTATGTTACGCACTATGAAGTTGGTGTAAAAACAAATCCAACAAACGATCTCACATTGAATCTTGTGTTCCATAACACAGACATCAGGGATTATCAAACGCAGGTGCAGACTGCTGAAGTTGGGGTTAACCGTGGTTACCTTGCAAATGCAGAAAAAGTAAGAGTAAGAGGATTTGAATTTGATGGTAACTATCGTTTTGGTCAGCGTCTGAATATTTATGGTTCCGTTGCTTATACTGATGCTAAATATGTGCGATTTACAAATGCACCGGTACCACTGGAAGAAACAGGTGCTGCTAATGCTTTCAAAGATATTTCCGGCGGAGAACTACCTGGTGTTTCAAAATGGGCAGGTTCAGTTGGTGGAGAAATCTCATCTAACCCTGTAAAGATCCTTGGACAGACCAAGAATGTGTTCCTTGCTGTTGATTCTTATTTCCGTTCAGACTTTTCATCGAGCTCATCGCCTTCAGCCTACCTGAACATCAAAGGTTATGGCCTGTTCAATGCAAGATTTGGTTTTAAAGCATCTGATGGACTTTCATTCTTTGTCTGGGGAAGAAACATATTCAACAAAAACTATTTCGAGCAATTACTGGCTGCTGCAGGAAATGCTGGTCAGTATGCAGCTGTATTGGGTGATCAGCGCACCTTTGGCGCAACGCTCAGATATAATTTGTGATCAGTTCAAACAAAATACTCCCGGCGCTGTTTTAAGGATTACAACAATCTTTCAGACAACGCATGTTAAAAATACCCATCTCAGTTCTTGACCTGGCGATCGTAAACCAGGGAGGGAATGCAGGCACCGCCATCCAGGGAACAGTTGAAGTAGCGAGACACGCAGAATCGCTTGGATTTTCAAGGATCTGGATGGCGGAGCATCACAATATGGAGCACATCGCCAGCTCCGCAACTTCCGTTTTGATTGAACATGTAGCCAGCAAAACCAATAGTATCCGGGTAGGATCGGGTGGTATCATGTTACCCAATCATACACCGCTGGTGATCGCAGAGCAATTTGGTACGCTTGAAACCATTCACCCGGGCAGGATCGATCTTGGTCTTGGACGCGCACCAGGTAGCGATCAGCTGACCGCAATGGCACTCAGAAGAAATAATATCGGTACCTCTGATAGTTTTCCGCAGGATGTAAGACAACTTCAGCATTTTCTCAGTGAATCAAACAGCGGCTCAAAGGTGAGAGCTTTTCCGGGCGAAGGTCTCACCATACCGATCTGGATCCTTGGCTCAAGCACAGACAGTGCACATCTCGCTGCAGCCTATGGATTACCATACGCATTTGCCGCGCATTTTGCACCTGCACAATTCAGGGCGGCAATTGATATTTATAAAAGAGAATTCAGACCTTCTGCCCAGCTTGCAGAACCTTATGTACTGGCTTGTGTGAATGTGATGGCAGGAGAGACCAACGAAGAAGCAGAATTGCTCGCTACAAGTCTTTACAGGATGTTTATCGGCATACTCACCAACGCGAGATTACCACTTCAGCCTCCGGCACCTTTACCACCTGAGTTCTGGCAACCGGAAGTACAATATCATCTTAAGAACATGACTTCATGCTCTTTCATCGGTGATAAGGAAACCGTGAGAAAGGGTCTGTTTGATTTTATCGAAGAACATGGCGTAAATGAGATCATGGCCGCAAGTCATATCTACGATCTTACTGCAAGACTAAGATCATTTTCCATTCTTCGCGAAGCGATGGAAAATTGATTCCTGACACGTCTCGCGTTGATGGAATGAACGGTAGCACGATTTGATGCATGTTGCAATATTTTATTTTTTAGCTCTTCAGGCATGAATGGTTTTGTAACGAAATCGTTCATGCCGGCAGACAAAACATTGCCTTTGTCTTCTATAGATGCTGAAGCCGTCAATGCAATGATCGGAAGTGTCTGATACTTTTGTCCATTCATTGCCCTGATAGCTTCGGTAGCCTCATACCCATCCATTTCAGGCATTTGTATATCCATCAGTACAACATCATAATCCTTCGCCATCACAGCTTCAACAGCGCCCTGACCTGTACCGGTTACATCACATTCAACCTCCCACTGACGAAGAAATTCCGATGCCAGCATCACATTGATCGGGTTATCTTCAGCAAGCAAAACTTTTAATCCCTTAAGACCGTTGATTACCTCAACTACTTTATCAGAAAGATCAGTTCCAACATGTTCTTCATCGACAAAATATTTTTCAAATTCCATTTCAAAGTAGAAAGCAGAACCTTTGCCTGGTTCACTTTGCATACTTATAGATGAACCCTGCATTGTCAGAAGTTTTTTGACGATGGCCAGCCCAAGACCGGATCCACCAAACTTCCTGGTAGTTTCAGAGCTGGCCTGGGTAAATAAAGTAAACACAGCATCCTGTTCACTCTTCGCTATCCCGATACCGGTGTCTTTTATTTCAAAACCAATCCTGTAACGTGAATTGCTCTCAGAAACAACATTCATGCAAACTGCCACGCCTCCTTTCTCTGTGAATTTTACCGCATTACCCACAAGATTTGTGATGACCTGGCCAAGGCGCACAGGATCTCCCATTATCAGTTCAGGTATTTTATTATCGGCTGAAAAATTAAAAAACAATCCTTTTTCATCAGCTTTTTGCTGGAAGGATAACTGGATATTGTTCAGAAGATCTGAAATGTCAAATGCCGTATTTTCAAACACAAGTTTGCCTTCTTCGATCTTATTGAAGTCGAGCACATCATTGATGAGTGACATCAGGTTGCGGGCTGAAAATTCAAGTACTTTGAGATATTCCTTCTGATCAGGTCTTGCATTTTGTGCCAGCAGGTTCGTGAACCCGATCACCGCATTCATCGGTGTACGGATCTCATGACTCATGGTTGAAAGAAACCTGGATTTCACAAGTGTGGCGTGTTCAGCTTGTTCTTTTGCTTCCCGCAATTTTTCACTTTCATGGCTAAGTTCAACAGCTGATTCTTCCAGTTGCTTTGTGTTTAATTTTAGCTCAAGCAACCTGGTGACCTGCCGGGAAAGACGGCTAAGTATTTTTGCCTGTTCTTCGGAAAGCTGACGTGGTTGAGTATCGAGGACGCATATAGATCCAAGCGCAAAACCGTCAGATGAGAGTATGGGTGCACCCATATAAAACCCTACCCCGGGAGTACCTGAAACCAGCGGATTATCTCTGAAACGTTCATCTTTTGAAGTATCAGCAACAATCATCACTTCATTGCTCATGATCGTATGTCCACAGAAAGATATATCACGTGGTGTTTCCGTTATATCACCAAGCCCTTTGGTTGCTTTGAACCATTGCCTGTCTGTATCAACCAATGAAATAAAAGACATGGGCGCTTTACAGAGCTCAGCAGCAATTTCC
>JBEVNF010000550.1:0-12420 GCA_040508255.1 Flavitalea sp. | reverse complement strand
GGGAGCAAGGCGGGCCAGTGAAATGGTCCCGTCTTTATGAAGTATGCCGGTTTGTTGAGTGGTTTCGTGTGGGATCCCGGGGGGATTGAGGTTTTTCTTTCCTTTTGATCTATAGATGCCACCCTGTATCAGTTCAGACTTTGGAGCATCAGAAGGCTGATTGTCCATGTTGAGAATCCTGTAGAAGCTGGTGTTTGTGTAGTAGCCTGAATCGATGTATGAAAGAAATGCTTTGGTGGTTTGAGGGGCCATATCGGGAAAAACTTCTATCTCGATAACACCTAGCCTTGTCCTGATCTCAAAATGCGGATTTTTGTATCCAGGTGAACATTCGCTGAAGATCAGGCTGAAACACATTGTTAAGATGAGCAGGGCAACCGGCCGGAGAGAATATTTGTACATGGAATTCCGTTAATGTTGTGAAACGCAAGGTACAAATAACGTACTAGTGATAAGTTCGGATCAACCGGAAGATCATCGTCATGGCTTACAGCCGTTCAAACAAATGAATGGCATAAATCAGAACAGAGTGTCTATTTTGTTTTCTTTTAAGATGCGTACAGTTTTAACCCTTCTCATTTCAACCCTTTGTTTAGCAAATTTAATTGCCCAGGATAGCCAGGGCGAGATCAATACAAAGGTTACAACTTCGTCTGCACAGCAACTTGCAAGGGCGACCATACAGCTCCACCGTGCAAAAGATTCAGCATTACTCAGAACTTCAATAAGTGATGATTCGGGCCGGGTGGTTCTGAAAGCCGTTCCTTATGACGCATACTTTATCACCGTAAGTATGGTGAATTACAAAACTATTGATGGCAGCAAGTTCGAGCTTGCCTCTCCCATTTTAAATTATCCTGAGATCAGGCTTGAACCGGAGGCAACAGGCCTTGAGCAGGTTACGGTTACAGCAAAGAAACCTTTTGTTCAACTAATGCCTGATAAAACGATCGTGAACGTAGAGGCTGGTCTGACCAACACCGGCGCAAATATGCTTGAGGTTCTTGAAAAATCACCGGGTATAACTGTTGACCGCGATGGGAACATTTCATTGAAAGGAAGACAGAATGTTCTGATCTTGATCGACGGGAAACAAACCTATCTGCCGGCTTCTGAAATAGCACAGATGCTTGAAGGCATGAGTGCTTCGCAGATAGATCAGCTTGAGATCATGGATAACCCTCCGGCCAAATATGATGCGGCCGGTAATGCAGGTGTGATCAACATCCGCACAAAGAAAATCAAACAACGCGGATTTAATGGGAACCTTTCAAGCTCTTACGGGCAGGGACATTATTATAAGAATAACAACAGTCTGGCACTCAACTTCAGAAGAGACAATCTGAACCTCTTTCTTACTTACAGTTCCTCCAACAATGGAAACTTTACTGATCTTGATGCAAACAGGGTTTATTATTCACCGGGTACAAAAAACATTGTTTCAAGATTGAACCAGGATGGCTGGCTCGCGGGTGATATTGCAAATCATACATTGAGGGCAGGAGCGGATATCAGCATTGGTAAGTCAACATCGCTTGGTTTTGCGCTGAGTGGTGTCGCTATCAACCGCAAAGGGAACAACACTGCAACAAGTACCTGGGATGACGAGAGCGGTGCAACAGATTCGTTGATAAGAACATTCACAAACAGCAGGAATCGTTTCCGCAACGGCGGTGTGAATCTAAACTTCAAACATGCTCTTTCGAAATCGAAAGATGTATCTGTTGACGTTGACTACCTTGATTATGATATTGTGGGCAGACAAAATTTCGATAACATCACTGAAACTCCAGTGCGATATGTTGAAACACTCCGTGCTGATCTGCCTTCTTCAATCGGGATTTTTTCCGGTAAGATCGATTATCATCAACAGATAGATAATAGTTCATCCTTTGATGCAGGTTATAAAACATCTGCAGTACGTACAAATAACAAAGCAGAATATTTTCTGCTGAACAATTCAAACTGGGATGTTGACTACGACAAGACAAATTATTTTGCCTATCGTGAAAACATTCATGCGCTTTATGTTTCCGGAGAGAAGCGTTTGAATGCGATCACATTGCAGGGAGGTGTGCGTTGGGAACATACATCATATAACGCAGCACAGACGGGCAATCCGACAAGAAAGGATTCTATATTTGACAGAAGTTATCACGGATTGTTTCCGAATTTATCTGTTCAGTATAAGGCCGATTCCAACAATACTTTTGCGCTTACTGCAGGAAGAAGGCTCGACCGGCCAGCATACCAGAAACTGAATCCTTTTGTGTTCGTGATCAACAAGTACACGTACATGAGTGGTAATCCTTTCTTTCAACCACAGTATACCTGGAACCTGAATGCAACACATCAATTTAAAGAGTACATCACAACTACAATTAATTATAGTATCACAAACAATTACTTCTCACAGATCTTTTTCCAGGATGACAAAGGGATCATTTATTATTCTGAAGGAAATCTTGGCAGAATGCGCAACATTGGAATTTCCGTAACAGCACAAACAAATGTTACAGGCTGGTGGTCAATGAATACTTTGATGAATCTTTATAATAAGAAGATTGAAGGCAACGCTGTGATGCCGGGTGAGACACAGCTCACGCAATTCAATATGAATCTTGGCAATCAGTTCAGATTTAATAAAGGATGGTCGGCAGAGTTGACCGGTTTCTTTGTGACCAGGGAGAGAGAACTCCAGGAGATCACAGATCCTACGGGGCAAATTATGATTGGGGTTGGCAAACAGGTGTTGAAGAACAAAGGGTCATTGAAGCTTACACTGCGTGATATATTTTATACCCAGGCGATGAAAGGCGATACTGATTTTGAAAATGCATTTGAGTATTTTAAACTCACGAGAGATACAAGAGTGCTGACGATTGCTTTCTCTTACAGGTTTGGAAAATCCTTTAAGTCGGCAAGTAAAAGAACGGGTGCAAGTGAAGAGATGGAGAGAGTCGGAACCGGAGCCTAACCCTCTCTGAGGGGTGTCATCCGCAGGTGCAGGAGTTACGTCGAATAAGTGCCAGACCGTATGAAATTTTACGCTGAATCATTTCATCCACAAAAAAAAACCCGCCAAAAGTTGAATACTTTTCGCGGGGCTTTTTATAATTGGTACATCTGATTACTCAACCACTACAATTCCTTTCGCAGTAAAGCGAATTTCCTTTTCTGGTTTTGTAATAGCTGCTATTTCTTTTTCAGATTTCTTTGCATCCTTTGCATAGTGCTGAAGTTCTTCAACTGAAGGAGTTTTTGTTACCGCTTCGCCATCAAGAACTACGTTTTTACCGATCAGTGCAGTCGGAACAAAAAATCCGTAATCTTTCATTTTTACAAACACCTTGCTGCTGTCGGGCATTTCAAGTGAAAGCCAGCATCCTTTCTTTGGACAAACGCCGGTTACCTTTCCTTTGATCTTGGTGTCGAGAGCTTCTTTCTTGCCGAGTTTAGCGGGAAGTTCTGCAATTGCGATCGCTCCATCAGCCTTGATAGCTTCGCCATATGTGTCGCCAACATTTGCATTGCCTGCAGGTGGCTGGGCTATTGCGAAGAACGAACCTGTTACAAACAGTAGAGAGAACAGTATTTTTTTCATCTTATAGATAAGTTTATGTGCATGCAAAAATACCAAGCTTCGCGAACCCACGAACTTTCGCCTGTAAAAAAAGAGTAAAATGTTACCCAATTTGTGGGAGTCGGTTACTTCGCGATGTCGATCCTGACACGTTTGTTCTTGATCCGCTCATTTTTTATTGCAACAAGCGTTTGACTTACTTTCGACTTCCTTATCCAGACAAATGAGAAGTAATCCTTCACTTCTATTAGTCCGATATCTTCTTTTTTCAGTCCTCCCTTATTCCCCAGAAAGCCTACGATATCTATTTTATTAACCTTGTCTTTTTTGCCTGCTGCGATAAACAATGTCGACCATTTCGGCTTATCAGGTACCACTGTTTTTTCAGGAAGTTCAAGTTTCACCGGTTCTTCCTTAACATAAGGAGGAAGCCGTTCGTCAGGGCCGAGGATCAAAATGGCAGTACCGCTGGCTTCCATACGGGCTGTACGTCCGTTACGATGAATAAAGGTTTCAGCATTATGAGGAAGATGGTAATGAACGATGTAACGGATATTCGGAACATCCAGACCACGCGCAGCTAAGTCGGTGGTAACCAATATGTCAGACGTTCCGTTTCTGAATTTACAGAGCGCAGCGTCACGGTCCTGCTGTTCCATCTGACCATGATAAAACACGTTCACAATGCCCTTGTCGTTAAGAAATTCAGAAGTGCGTTCAACTGACTCACGATGATTACAAAAGATCACATGCGAGCGACTGCCGTGGAAACAGACCAGGCGGAACAGGGTTTCAAGTTTGTCCTTGTCCGGGCTCTCCACTAATTGGATCGCCAGGGCTTCTACTGGTTCCCCGGTCAGAAAATTCACCTCAAGCGGGTCTATTACTTTCACAAACTTCGGAATGCTTTCCGGCTTTGTTGCAGAGGTAAGTATGCGTTGCTTAATAAATGGTAATGAGTTGATTATGAATGACATTTCTTCCTGGAAACCCATTTCAAGGCTTTTATCAAACTCATCAAGTACGAGAGTTTCAATGCCTGAAGGGCTTATATTTTCGCGACGGACATGATCTGCCAGACGGCCAGGTGTGCCTACAATTATGGCGGGGGCTTCGAGGAGATTGTTTTCTTCAATTTCGCGTTTGTGACCCCCATAGCAGCAGGTGATCTTGAGGCCGGTTACCATTGAGCGGAAAACATTTTCAATCTGGATGGCCAGTTCGCGGGAAGGCACAATGATCAACGCCTGCGTTTTCCGGAGTTCCGGATCGATTTTTTCTATTACGGGTACCAGGAAAGCGATCGTTTTGCCTGAACCAGTGGCAGACAAAAGCACCAAATCACGCTGTTCATTCACCGCCGCGGCCGCAGATAACTGCATATCATTGTATGCCTCAATCCCGAGGTTTGACAGTATCTGCTGAGAATTAACCTTATTTTTTTGCATCGCGCCGAAATTACGACAGTTTTCGTCAAACCCCGGAAGCATCGCGGAACTACCCCAAAAGGGTGTGGATGAAAATCCTTCAATCTACCCAGTCAAATTATCTTGAGTAAGTGTGTGCCGATCTTTCTGGCCTGGAATTCGTAAGGATGGGATATCTAACTCAAAAAAATCAGCAGAAAGGGTACATGAACGCAATCTTTAAGAAATTCCTGAAAGTTCCGAGTTTCGACAAACGAACACTGAGGAATATTTTTTCGATCATTGTTTTAAGGGGTGGAAATATTGCACTCCAGCTTTTGCTGGTTCCTGTATCTATCATGTTCGTTTCACAGTCGTCCTATGGCCTGTGGCTGACCCTTTCGTCGATGATCACCTGGCTCAACATCATGGATGTTGGTTTATCGAACGGACTCCGCAACAAATTATCAGAATCTATAGCGGCGAAAGATGGTGCGCTTGGGAAAAAATATGTAAGCACTACCTATGCATTATTGGCCATCTTATCTGTGGCGGGATTTGCCATCTGTGCAGTGCTTACCTACACACTCGACTGGAGCAATGTGGTGGAAGTTCCAAAAGATTTGTCACCCGCAAAGTTCAGGGAGTTATTGCTGATCATCAGCGGAAGCTTCTTTCTTACATTTTTGCTTAAACCTATTTCATCAGTTGCCTACGCAACGCATAAGGCATATATAGAATACCTGACTTTTTTTATCGCCAATCTTGTTAATCTGGGTATTATCCTTGTTATCTCAAGAACGGTTCCTTCAGGAGATTTGATATTGATGGCGTATTGCTTCTGCTTTACCCCTATCATTGTGACCTTCCTGATCAGTATCTTTTTATACGCAAAGAACTTTAAGGAATATAAGCCCTCATTCAGGAGTGTTGATTTTTCGAAAGCCAGGATCCTGATGTCGCTCAGTGGTAAATTCTTCATCATACAGATCGCGGCAACCATTGTGTTTACAACCAATAATTTTATCATATCAAAGTATATAGGCAATGCGTATGTAACACAGTTCAACATTGCGCAACGCTACTTTAACGTGGTGATCATCTTGCAGAGTATGGTGCTTGTGCCATTCTGGGCTTTGTTTTCAGAAGGATATGCTTTGAAAAGCGTTGATTGGCTGAAGGAAAACATGAATAAACTTTTCAAGCTTACGGCCCTTCTTTCGGCGGGATGTATACTTATGTTATTTCTTTCCGATTATGCCTATCATCTTTGGCTAAAGGACATGGTGGTCATTCCGTTTTCTGTAACGCTTGCGGTTTGTGTGTATTCGATCTTATTACTGATCAGTTCAGTGTACACTATATTTATTAATGGCACAGGAAGAGTAAAGCTGCAGATGATCACATCGATCTTTACTTCATCTTTGCATATTCCGCTTGCCATATTCTGTATCAAATACCTGGGTTTCGGATTGCCGGGTCTCATTATGGTCAGCTCTTTGTGGCTGATACTGACGATCCCTTTAAGACATATTCAATTCAGGAAGCTGATGTTATTCAATGATAAAAAAACGATCTGGACAAGCTGATCGCGAATAAATAAACTATGTTGAAATACTACTTTAATTATTACAGGCAATATAAAAGAAGCTTACAGGCAGCAAAAAGAAGAAGATCTTCAGCGCCGGTCAGCAACTCTCCATATCCTGAGATCGGATTGATCAACCCATCGATTGGTACTACCAATATGGGTGATTTTATTATTTATGAAGCAGTGTATAAACATCTGCGCAGCATCTTTCCGACCGCGTTTCTTACAAATTATCCTTCACAGATCCATACCAGCTATGATGCGAAACAAAGCATCGGCTCACAAATGATCAACTTTATTGGTGGTACCAATCTGCTTTCATCAAATATGGATGAGTATTATCAATGGCATATTGATCCGGTTGACAGGTATTATATCAAAAACAAGGTATTACTGATGGGTGTTGGCTGGTGGCAGTACCAGCCTAAACCAAATGCTTACACAAGCAGATTACTGAATACCGTGTTGAGCAAAGATTATCTGCATTCAGTGCGCGATAGCTATACACTTGCACAACTCAAGAGCATAGGTATTACAAATGTTGTGAATACCACCTGTCCTACTCTTTGGGAACTTTCACCTGAGCATTGCGCAACGGTTCGTACCAAAAAAGGTAGTAAGGTAATCACCACACTTACTTTCTATAAAAAGAACGAAGATCTTGATCGTCGCATGCTTGAGATCCTGGTTGCTAATTATGAAGAGGTTTTCCTTTGGGTGCAGGGTGTTGAGGATGTGAGTTATATGCGTCGTATTTTTCCTGCGCACGAACAGGTGAAACTTGTTCCACCAACGATCGAGGCTTACAATACTATCCTCGAGGATCCTGAGATCGAGTATCTCGGAACCCGTTTACATGCCGGGGTTCGGGCTATTCAAAAAGGCGTACGAACTTTGATCCTGGCTGTTGATAACCGTGCAATAGAAATTGGAAAGGATACAAACCTGAATGTGATCTCAATCAAAGAGGTTGAAAAGAGCCTGGATTTTATAAAGAATGATTATGTGACTGATATAAAGCTACCGGTGGATGAGATTGAGCGTTGGAAAGCTCAGTTTGCATAAATGGCACAAAACTGGAATTAAAAAACAACGTTGACCGACCTAAGCCTGACATATAAACAATTGAACTTTTTCGAAAAGACCTACCAGGTCGCACTCGTGCTTTTACTGGTCATCTCTTCAGGATTCCCATTGTTTGTAAATAACAAGGCGGTTGATCTTTCAGTTTTTTTATTCATAGTGGCTGGTGCGGTTTACTACAATCCCAAACTCACCTGGGTTTTCAAGTTTACGCTCGGCTTTGCAGGGTTGATGCTCATACAGGCACTTATGTTTGGTGAGTTCTACATTCAGACATCAATCTACCAGATCATTCTCTTCAGTGGCGCAGCACTGGCAGTCGCTTTGCTTGGAACGAACTTATTGTATATCTACACCCGCATCATGCTGGTGATAGCTGTAATTGGTGTGGTATTGTTCATTCCGGTTTACATCTCCCCAATGTTTGTAAACCAATACATCGATTACTCACCGTTCCATGTTTTCAAAAATATTCCGCATGAAGGCTGGACCAGTACCTGGCACAACTTCTTCCTGATACATTTCCCACAGGATTTCTTTTATGGATTTATCCGCAATAGTGGTCCTTTCTGGGAGCCTGGTGCATTTGGCGGTTTCCTGATACTCGCATTGATCTTTAATTCACTTGTTCATAACACGCTTCGCAGGAAGGAGAATATCGTTTTCGCGATCGCCATCATCTCAACATTTTCTACAACAACTTATATCGCAGCGATCTTTTATGTTGCGGGTTTCCTTTTCATGCAAATGGAAAATGTGAAGCTGAAGTGGGGCTTGCTTGCAGGTGCAGTTGTTCTTGGTGTGGTAATGTTCTTTAAAGTTGATTTTGTAGGAGATAAAATCCAGAAAGAGATCAAGGAAGCCGAATACCAGGCCTTTGTAAAAGGTGGCGATACCAGGATGGCGAGCGCTTATCTTGACCTGGAGGAGATCAAAGACAACCCGATGCATATCATTTTTGGTCGGGGTTCGCATCCTGAAACCAGGATCAAAGGACCGGACAAGGAAGTGCTCAGAACCAATGGGGTCACAGATTTGTTATCAAGGTTCGGGTTGCTGTTTTATATATTCGCGGTCGGATCAATTTACCTGAGTTTCAGGTTTATCACAGGTTTGGGAGATGGTAAAAAAGGGCTCGCTCTTGTGGCACTTGGAACCTTCTTTTTGCTTGCCTTCAGTGAGCTGTATTTTATTTATATACTCTTCAAGACGTTGCTGGTATTTTATATGGCGCATGGAGAGCGATCCGGAATAGCAACCTTTAATAAAGTGTTTTCTTTTAAAAAAAAATTGTTGATGGATCCGTTGGTACCGGTAACGGTAGCAACAACCCCTCAGAATAAATAGAAGCGTATGAGAGTTCTTTGGCTAACACAAACCCCCGCCGGCGCAAGCGAACTGATGCAGTACAATCTGCCCGGTTGCGGTTGGATCAGTTCGCTCCAGGACTATATTAAAACGGAGCCGGACATAAATTTAGGCATCGCATTTTTTCACAACCACGACAAATTCAAATTTGTTGACCAGGATGTTACCTACTACCCGGTGCATTTCAGAAATGTTGGCCTTGTCGGAAAAATAAAACAACGTCTTACTTCAGACCTGTACGATACCAATGTGCCTGCATTGCTGAAAGTTGTTGAAGATTTCAAGCCTGATGTAATTCATTTGTTTGGTACTGAGTCAGGCATGGGTGAGATCATACCATTGATCAAAACACCTGTTGTGATCCATCTGCAGGGATTGATCAATCCATATACTTATGCGTGGTATCCTAAAGGTGTTTCACCACGTGATATCTGGAGCAATTCGTCACTGAAATCAAAACTTGTAAGAACTGGTTTTTATTTTGAACATAAGTTTTTTGAGAAACGTGCACAGCGCGAACAAAAGATCGTTGCTAACGGACAGTACTTCTTCGGCCGCACGCATTGGGATAAAAACTTTGTGAAGATCTACAGCGCTGATCATGAGTACATCCATTGTGAAGAGATGCTGCGTTCAGCTTTTTACAATTCAAGATGGGTCAATGAGCCAGGAAAAACGCTAAAGCTCATCACGACAGTGAATCCATATTTGTATAAGGGAGTCGAGATCATTCTTGAAACGGCTAAGCTTTTGAAACAGCACACAGCTCTGTCATTTGAATGGAATGTGATCGGTGTTAAAGGGGATATTGAGTTAGTTCGACTTGTTGAAAAACTTGGTAAAGCACGATTCGCTGAAAACAACGTTAAGTTCCTTGGATCAAAGAATTCAGATGAAATGATCTCCCTGATGTTGAATGCAGATGTTTTTGTACATCCATCGCATATTGATAACAGTCCTAACAGCGTATGTGAAGCCATGTTGCTGGGCATGCCTGTAATCGCAGGAAATGTTGGTGGTGTTTCAACGATAGTCAAACATGAACAAACCGGTATTCTTTATAATTCATACGATCCTTATGAACTAAGTGGAAGATTACTTGAATTTGCAGAAGACAGATCGAAATATATTGAGTACGCAAAGGCTGCAAGAAGAGTTGCTATCGAGAGGCATAATCCTCAACGTATAGTTGATACTGTACTTTCAACCTATCACCAGATGACCGGTCATACCTATTTGCAAAAACAGGCGGCACCGGATTTTACTGTATAATAAGGCGAATACAATCATGAAGCAGATCACTATCATCATACCAATTTACAATCGTCTCAATGTAACCAAAGAAGGTATGCATTATATCCAGGGGTCACTGGATACCTATAACGCATTGCCTGAAGACAAAAGGAAATACATTTTTGATGTTGTGGTTGTTGATGATGGATCAACTGATGGAAGTCCTGAATGGATTAAAGAAAATTATCCTTCCATTGAAGTGATCAAAACGCCGGGCGATCTTTGGTGGACAGGCTCTGCCAACTTTGGTGTTAGTCATGTATTGAAAACGCGTCAGAATCTTCAGGGTATCGTGATGCAAAATGATGATGTTGTTGTAGAAGAAGATTGGGTGGAATGTATGGCAAGAGATATTTCGAGGGAGCCGGAAGCATTGATTGGTTGTGCCACAACATCGCCAGGACATAAAGATGAAATAGAGTTTGGTGGAATAAATACACATCCATGGTTTGCTCATATTACTCATATTAACAGGAACAGGAAAAGATCTGAATTTCCGAAAGGTCATCTTGAACCATCGTTTTATTTGTCGGGCCGCGGATTGTATATACCGGCTTCAGTATTCGCAAAGATTGGTCTGTTTGATCAGAAGGGTTTCAAGCATCGTGGTGATGTGGATATTCCGTTACGCGCAAAGAAAGCCGGATACAAATTGCTTGTTTCGTATGATGCAATTGTGTACGAACTTCCGCAACATACTTTTGGACTTGATATCAAAAAGAAAATCTCACTTAAGGAATTATATAAGGCTATGACCGATTTCAGATCGAGTTACAGTGTGGGTTATGTTTACTCTTATTCAAAGGCTGCAACCAGGAACGCACTTCAGTTTGGCGTGTTCTTCTTTTGCAACTTTTCCTTTCACATGAAAGCGCTTCTCTCAAAATATTTCAAACAGTATATTTAAGCTAATTTCGCGTAATATATTTGCGATTGCCTGAGGGCAGCTTAAATTCTGTTGTATGATTGTTCGTTCAAAGGTTCCTTTAAGACTTGGCCTTGCAGGCGGCGGTACTGATGTTAGTCCGTATTGCGATACTTATGGTGGTTGCGTACTGAATGCCACCATTGATCTTTTTGCATATTGCACACTTGTACCGGCAACAAACGGCATGATAAAATTCTGTGCGCTGGATCGAAACGAAGTTTACAGCTCTCCGGTTGCCCGTGAACTGCCGACTGACGGGTTGCTTGATATTCATAAGGGAGTTTATAATCGCGTAATCCGCGAATTCAATATTGAACCATTTGCGCTGGAAGTGCAAACGCATAGTGATGCGCCGGCGGGTTCTGGTCTTGGTTCTTCTTCAACACTTGTTGTTTCTATCCTCCAGGCTTTTGTTGAATATCTGAATCTCCCTTTGGGTGAGTATGATATCGCACAGCTTGCTTATTCAATAGAAAGAGAAGATCTTCAGCTAAGCGGTGGTAAGCAGGATCAATACGCTGCAACCTTTGGAGGCTTCAACTTCATGGAATTTTATGCAGAGAACAGGGTGATCGTGAATCCGCTTCGAATCAAAGAACAGCATATTGAGGAATTGCAGGCATCAATGTTGTTATATTATACCGGAATGTCGCGTTCATCTGCGCGAATCATTGAAGATCAGAAGAACAGCCTGCAGAGTTCTAACGAAAGCAGGTTGCAGTCTATGCACCAGATCAAGAGCGATGCATACCTTATCAAGGAGTATTTGCTTAAAGGCGAGTTTCAGAAATTGTTTCTTGCCATGCAGGGATCCTGGGCCGCGAAGAAAGGAACTTCAGATTCGATCTCAAACAATCATATTGATCAGATCTATAACACTGCCCTTGATTCAGGAGCTTACAGCGGCAAGATCTCAGGTGCCGGTGGTGGTGGCTTTATGATGTTCTTTGTTGATCCGGTGAAACGACTCAATATTAAAAAGGCTTTATCTGTTTTTGAAGGCGAGTTTGTAAACTTTCACTTCTTCAGCAGGGGAGCCAACAGTTGGAAAATACATTGATAACCGGAATGGCGCAAACTCAGAAAAGACTCAAGGTTTATTACTTATCCATCTCAACATTTTCGGATAATCACCTTAATACATTACATCATCTGCAGGAGCGGTTTG
>JBEVNF010000526.1:0-4025 GCA_040508255.1 Flavitalea sp. | reverse complement strand
AAAATCAGCGCCCTGGGTTGAACTGGCATTTTGATGTTCAGGCAGACTCCATCGATGCCATTCATCACTACCTCACCTGGGACGGTATCAATGAAACTTTACCCCCTTTTAACAACTGCTATATTAATGATTATGTATCAGGTCGCAAACAAAAACGATAACTGCTTAAAGGGAGATGTTATAAGTAAGAAGACTAATATATCAGGCGTAATGCTTGTTTGCGCTAGGTTTCAGAAGATGTACCGGATTTGCGCAAACGATGCGCAACCGATTGCGCATTTTTATGATCGTGTCGCTCAAACACAATGAAATAACGACAATTAACGGAAAATAAAAAAGGGCCAGGATGAAAATCCAGCCCCGTATTAAATCCAATATCCTATGAAAAACCAATGCTATGACCTGACGAAGGAGGATTTAGTTGCATGGGTTTTGTGAATTAATTCGGCTATGATGATAGTCGTCGCTTACCAGCTGGGTTTGAATGTCTGTTGGTAAACGTTGAATGCTACCTTACCAAACTTATCTTCTCCGAAATACTTTGCTATCAGTTCGAAGTCTTTTGGTTCAAGATAGCCTGGTATCGCCTGTGGAGGAACATTTCCCGCAGGTATTACGATCGTGGTCGGGAATGAAAGATTGCCATTCGTAAGATATACAGCAAAATCATTCGCCCGATAGTTCGGATTGAAACGATAGGTTCTTCCATACCAGTTGAGCTCAGTTTTTGTTTCTGCGTCCAGTTTCACCACATAAAAGTTCTTGTGCAGATACTCAATTACATTTTTATCGGAATATGTTTTTTTATCCATCACTTTACACCAGCCGCACCAGGAAGTGTAAAGATCAATCAATATAGGTTTCGGATTAATTCGTGCGCTGTCCTGAACCTGTTTCAGTGTAAGCCAGTTCAGCTTTCCCGGGGCAGGTACAGGCTCAAAATTCGACGCTGGTTGCTCGACCAGTGACATAAGTGGTACGATCAATACCAGTGCAAATAAAAAACGTATTTTAACGCTGCTCATGGCTAATTTTGTTTTCATTCAGATAACTCAAATACTATGCATAAAATTGTGTTGGCCATCACGGGAGCAAGTGGATCCATTTACCCAAAGCTACTGTTGGACAGGCTTATCGGCATAAAAGATCAGTGGTCGGATCTTGCCGTCGTGATGACAGAAAATGCCCGTCTTGAATGGAAAACAGAATTGGGTGAAGAAAGTTTCAGATCTCTGCCTGTAAAGTTCTATGAAAACAATGATTTTATGGCACCGTTTGCTTCCGGTTCTGGGAAATACAATACCATGATCATAGCCCCGTGCTCGATGGGCACCCTTGGTCGAATCGCCAACGGAATCTCGTCAGATCTGATCACCCGCGCGGCCGATGTTGTGTTAAAGGAAAGACGAAAACTGATCTGTATGATCCGCGATACTCCTTATAATCTTGTTCATATCAGGAATATGGAAACCGTCACACTGGCCGGAGGTATCATTTGTCCGGCTACACCGTCGTTCTATAGCCTTCCCAAAACAATTGAAGAAGTTGCAGCGACCGTTACAGACAGGGTACTTGATCTTGCCGGTCTCGACATCTCAACCTACAGATGGGGCAAATAAAATAAAAGCCCCTTCAGCGGATCAAATCAGCTGAAGGGGCCACATAATTATAACACAATATCATCTGAGATCTACTTCTTCAACACCCGGATATTTTGCTTTGTTAAATACAAAAGTATCATCACCAATACTTGCCTTACCGTTCAGGCTGCTTACAGTATAAGTGTATTTATTACCATTTTTCTCGAGCACTCTTGTGCTGTAAATAGTTTGCGTTTTCTTATCAACCAAAGCATACACTTTATGAAAAGCTTTAGTTTTATCAACCGGTGTAAGCTCAATCTCCTGTACGGTCTTTCCGGCAACAACCTTCTCCCCGTTAAGCTTATACAAAAAGTCTTTATCATAAAAATTGGTGAACAACTTCTGCGGGGTAATTGAGTTTGCAGAAGGATCCACCTGTGTGATGGTCACTTCATTGGAAGACTTATCATAGGTCCATACATTTTTGCCGTCACAGTAAATCTCCTGCTGGCCCTGCAGACTGATCTTATATTTCTGACCCTTCATAAAAACAGTACCAGTTTTCTGTCCCTGAACCTTGCCTTTTGAATCTTCTATCTTTAAAGCAAAACCTGCCTGAACAGCAGAATACGTCTTGAACTTCGAACTGACTGCATCAAGGATCTTCTTTGCATTTGGATCATTTGATGGTAATTCGCCCTGGCTGAACACGCTTGCTACTGTCAGCATTAACCCGGCAAACAAACTGATTTTCTTCATTGTTGATTGTTTATATAAAGTGGTTGATTCCAAAAGGAACATATCCAAAATCGGACCTCAAAGACGTGGAAAGGTTCAATTGAGTTGCCAGCCTTAGGCTGACTTTAACATTTTCCGGGCTTAAATGTCCCGATTCTAAAAAGTGGCTAAGGTTTATCTCAGTTCTAGAGGATCAGCGAAAGATCAGCTTCCGTTTTGATGAGCACATCTCTTGGTTTACTACCCTGTCCCGGCCCCACAATACCGCTGGCCTCAAGCTGATCCATCAACCTGCCTGCCCTGTTATAACCAAGCTTCATTCTGCGTTGTATCAATGAAGTTGAACCACTCTGACTCTGTACGATCAGTCTTGCAGCGTCCTCAAACAATGGATCTCTTTCACTAACGTCAAAATCCTTCCCTTCCAGCTCTTTTTCATCAACATATTCAGGCAACATAAACGCCTGCGCATACCCACGCTGATCACCGATAAACTCACAAACACCTTCTACCTCCGGGGTATCCACAAAAGCACACTGTAAACGCGTAAGCTCACCATTATAGGAGATCAACATATCACCCTTACCAATCAGTTGCTCCGCACCGCCGGTGTCAAGGATGGTTCTTGAATCCACTTTCGAAGAAACCTTGAAAGCGATACGTGCCGGGAAGTTCGCCTTAATGGTACCTGTGATAATATTTACAGATGGACGCTGTGTCGCAATGATCAAATGTATACCGATAGCTCGCGCAAGCTGGGCAAGACGGGCAATTGGCATTTCTACTTCCTTACCTGCCGTCATGATCAGATCTGCAAACTCATCTACAACCAGCACTATAAATGGGAGGAACTGATGGCCTTTTTCAGGATTCAGTTTTCGTTTGATGAACTTCTCATTATACTCTTTGATATTTCTTGCACCAGCTTCCTTCAACAGATCATAACGCGTATCCATCTCAATACAGAGGGCGTTCAGTGTATGAACCACTTTCTTCGTATCGGTAATGATCGCATCTTCCTCACCCGGAAGTTTTGCAAGAAAATGTCTTTCGATTGTACGATATAAACTAAGCTCTACCTTCTTTGGATCAACAAGTACAAACTTGAGTTGAGAAGGGTGTTTCTTATATAACAATGAAACAAGAATAGCATTCAGACCAACAGATTTACCCTGACCCGTTGCACCCGCCATCAACAAGTGTGGCATCGTGGTGAGGTCAACAATAAAGTTATCATTATCGATCTTTTTGCCGATAGCGATCGGAAGACTAAAACTATTTAACTGGAATTTTTCCGAAGCAAGCATTGACTTCATACTTACAACCGTCTTCTTTACATTCGGAACCTCGATACCAATTGTACCCTTTCCAGGTATTGGCGCAATGATACGGATACCGAGTGCAGCAAGGCTTAACGCGATATCATCTTCAAGATTTTTGATACGTGAAATACGAACACCTGCTGCCGGAACGATCTCATACAATGTTACAGTGGGACCAACAGTTGCACTGATCTTCTGGATCGCGATATCATAATTCTTCAGTGTGTTGATGATCTGGTTCTTGTTCGCTTCCAGCTCGGCAGGATCCTGTATGATCCTTTCGCTGCCATGGGTTTCAAGCAATTCAAGACCCGGGTATTTATAATCACGAAGATCAAGAGTGGGTTCGTACGGTGTAGTTATATCAGGAATACGTTCACCG
>JBEVNF010000517.1:0-7000 GCA_040508255.1 Flavitalea sp. | reverse complement strand
TGAAACCTTACCATCCTTTGCAATTGCAATGGTCATCTTTTCAGTGAACTGTGGTGTTTTGCCTGTCTTTACCGGCACACGGATCAGATCTTCAGTCTCTTTGTACTGAGTACCCGACTGACCGGTTTGTTTGTTGATGATCACAGTTGTTTCTGTTTAGCCAGGAATTTACCAGAGTGTGTAAATACCCGCTGGTACAGGTTTACCTTAAACTGTTACATCTTTATAGGTTACAAAAGTAGTTGCCTCATTGGCACCCGTGCGCCATACCTTACCATTCTTTGCAACATCTTCACCAACCTTTCTTCCTTTCACAGAAGGTTGTGAATAGTCAATGGAGATGGTTGCTCCGCTGGTGATGGTTTCTTTTACAGAAGCCGGTGGACTTGGACGTTTTGATTTATCAGCCTGGCCGCATGCAATCGTAGTGCTTAGTACAAACACTGCAGATAAGAACATTAGATGTTTCATAATACCGAGTTTATTATTGTGATTTATTGAGAACAATTTTCAAGTTTACATTTCAGTTTGTTCAACGACTTCTCCATAGAAGGGCCGAGTTGCTGATCAAAAACTATACTACCGAATTTCTCCCATGGATACCATTTAAGGTAGAAATCAAAATACCACTGCACCACTGTGATCTCTCCCTGATCCTGTATAAGGTTGAAGCCACTTGCTATCTTATCTGATGCACCATGTTGCCACTCTGTACGCAATGAATCAGCAGCCTCAGCCAACATCAGTACTTTCAGATTCTTACCAACATAAATACTATTGCTGAATTTTCCGTTACCGCTATCCTGATCCGTTACCATTACATTCCACTGTTGCCAGTTGTTCATATTCCGGATATATTCCGAGATAGAATCTTTTGGCATTTCAATGTTAACAGCACGGGAGATCCGCACATGCGATGGAATAAACAGAGAGAACAGGTAAATGATCGCAGCAAACACAAACAAACTTATTATTCCGAGTTTCACTAATCTCATAAAACTATTCCCATTTAAAAACTTTTATGGCCACAGCGTATGAAACAACCGCCCATAATGCAAGTATCCCAAGCTGCTTGCCGCAATCGGTGAGATGTGCACCTTCAAACGCAACATTACGCATGGCATCATTGAGATGCGTAAGAGGCAACACCCGGCAGATTGGTTGCAGCCAGGCCGGAAAATTATCGATCGAAAAGAAGGTTCCTGCCAAAAGGAACTGCGGCAAAGTGAAAATATTTGCCAGAGGCGGTATCGTGCTTTCATTTTTCGCGATACCACTTACAATGAAACCAAATCCCATAAACACCACCAGTCCTACAAAACTCAATATCAGCAGCTCAATAAAAGTGACCAGCCCATGAACCAGGGTGAAATTGAAAACAAAATGTCCGAGTAACAGTATCACAACAGCCGTGATCAGCTGGAATATCACCCGACTGAATGCTTCACCAAAAACAATGTATCCGCGTTTAACAGGTGTTGCAAAGAATCTTTTGAGTACCAGTGTTTGTCGCAGGTTGAAGAAAATAAAAGCCACACCAAATACACCTGAGCTGAGCAACGAAAATCCAAGCTGTCCCGGCAGGATAAAATCGATCGTCCGGTATATCCTGCCAGGTACTTTTTCAACGTTGCTGCTTACGGTTGCGTAGGTTGGTGTTTGTTTATATACTTTCTCATTTATCCCCTTGATAATACCATCAAGCATAGATCTCAATACCTGCAGATTCTGGGGATTAGTGGCATCGGAGCTAGAAAGTTGCACAATATAACCTGCTGCGCTATCTGGTTTCTGAATGTTGATGATAGCCGCAAGTCTTCCTTTTTCAAGATCTTCCTTTAATTCGTTTGCAGGTTTGGAGATCACATTCAATCCGCTCATGCCACGAAGCACAGGATATAGAATGTTGGAAGTATCGCTCTTCGCATCAAAAGCCACACGCATCGACAACCGGCCACTGCTGCCCAGGAATCCAAATACCAGGATAAATATAAAAGGAAAGGCAAAGCTGAAGATAACTGCACTTGGGCTTCTGAAGATGGCACGGAGACTCGCCCTCGTGATAGCCATCATCGCTCTGAACTGGTTGTATTCTGCAGGCATAGAAAGAATTGGCGGCAAATCTATGGAATATCCCGGCTGCCGGCGTTAATCACGCATTAATTACTAATTGATTGTGTAAGTGAATGGCAATCTCGCCTGCGAAACACCAAGCATATCTTTTACAGATTTTAGCGCAGTAAAGCTTTGTTTACCCATCAGTCCGAATTCTTTCGACATGGTTTCGTTGATGGTTTCAGTATTTGAACGTGTGAAGTAGTCAAAAAAGCTTTGTGGTTCCGGATATTCGCGCAACCCATAGGTGGTAAGTTTTGCAAGTTTTGCGGCAGAAGCAATTGCCTGGTCAAGCCCTGCCAGCCTGTCAACCAGCCCCAGTTTGATAGCGCGTTGACCGCTCCAGACCCGACCCTGGCCAATACTATCCACCATTTCCATGCTTAATTTTCGCCCATCAGCAACCCTTTTCTTGAAGTTGTGATAGGTACTGTCAACACCTTCCTGCAGAAAACGCTGCTGTGATTCAGTGAGCGGCTGGGCAATGCTACCCATATCCGCATCCGGCGCAGTTTTAACTGCATCAAATGTCATCCCGAGCTTGTTGTTAAAAAACTTTTGCATGTTCGGCACCAGCATAAAAACACCGATGGAGCCTGTGATGGTATTAGGTTCTGCGAATATGCTGTCTGCACCAGCGCTGATATAGTAACCACCCGAAGCCGCAACATCACCAAAACTTACCACCACCGGTTTATCTTTTTTGGCGAGCTCAATTTCACGCCAGATATTTTCACTTGCCAGCGCGCTTCCACCACCTGAGTTAACACGCAACACGATCGCTTTGATAGCACCATCGAGCCTGGCCTTTCGGATCAGCGCACGATAAGTTTCGCCACCAATTGATTCACGGTCACCTTTTCCATCTACTATGTTACCTGCCGCATAGATCACTGCGATGCGACCTGATCCGGTCTGACGCAATGAAACAGCCTGTGCATATTTTGCAATGGGAACAAAATTGATGTTTTCCGTTTTTCCGATCTTGAGAGACGTTTTGATCTCATCCTTTACTTCATCATCATATCTTACACCGTCCAGCAGATTATTTTTTACAGCATCTGCGGGAAAACGGATCGTATGATTAACAGCAAACCCTCTTAAGGTAGCGGTGTCGATCTTTCGCGATGCACTTACGGTTGAAAGAAAATGTCCATAAAGATCATTCAGTAATTCAGTGGTCTGAATCCGGTTTGGTTCAGTCATTTTTGTTTCGCGGAAAGGTTCTGTCGCACTTTTGAATTTACCTGCGTAAAAGATCTGGGGCTGAATTTCGAGTTTCTCGAGGGTTCCTTTCAGATATGCCATCTGCATCACAAAACCGCTCCAGTCGAGCCCACCGTGAGGATTGCAATATACTTTCTGCGCTACTGATGCCACATAATAACTATTCTGTGAGATGACATCGCCGAAGGCATAAACGAATTTGCCACCGCTTTTGAAGCTGCTGATTGCATCTCTTATTTCGGTATTTGAAGCAAAATCATTTGCGTTACCGCCACATTTGATATAGATGCCCTTGATGGCAGAATCTGATTTTGCTTTTTGTATAAGTCGCACCACCTGCGAAAGTGATGGTATATCATAATTTTCACCATCCCCGAAAGCTGAAAACGGATTTGTTTCTGCTATTTCAGGATATCTTTGCGAAAGATCAACAACAAGCACTGCCTGGCTGCCGGTTGTTACAGTTTTTGAAGATGTGATTGCGGACACGGAAGTTAGCATCACGATCACACCAATAATTGTAAAGACAACCAGCGCGAGCAGTGAAGCAAAAAAAACTTTGAAGAAGGTGTTCATTCCTTTGGTTATTAATTTTTAGCAAATTCAAAGATATTTGAAACCAGTATCAATAACAATTTAGGTATTATGTGCATTGCATACCTGCTGATAGGCGGTAACATTGGTAATCGTCCGGAAAATCTTTCGGAAGCGGTTCGCCTCATCAGTAAACGCGCCGGCAGGATCGATGCGGTCTCGGCTGTTTTCGAGACCGCTCCCTGGGGACTTGCTGATCAGGATCCATTCCTTAACCAGGCAATTGCGGTGAACACCAGTCTTGAGGCAGAGAATCTTCTGAAAGTGCTTCTTTCCATAGAACTCGAAATGGGAAGACTGAGACAAACAAAAAACGGTCCCCGGGTTATTGATATTGACATTTTGTTTTATGGAAACGAGATCATTGACACAACGATCCTGAAGGTCCCTCACCCTTTGCTCGCAGAACGTCGTTTTGCGCTTGTGCCACTGTGTGACCTGATCCCTGATTTTGTACACCCTGTATTAAATCAAAAGCTGAGCCGGCTACTTGAAATTTGTCCGGACCCGTTGCCAGTGAGCCTTTTCGAACCTACTGCGTCTTAATGCTCCCGATATTTTTCCACAATCCATTTTATAAAAAATTAATCTGCCCGGCATTCTGTTATTTTGGGTCAGGCATGAAGTATCATTTTATTACGGTTGAAGGGAATATCGGAGCCGGGAAAACCACCCTCGCGCACCTGTTGGCGAAGCATTACAATGCAAGACTGATCCTGGAAGAATTTGCTGACAATCCATTTCTGACCAAGTTCTATGAAAACCCGAAACAATATGCCTTTCCGGTTGAGCTATTCTTTATGGCTGAACGCTACAAACAACTGAAAGAACTTATTCATACCAAGGATCTTTTCCAGAACATCACCATTACAGATTATCTTTTTACAAAATGTCTGTTGTTTGCAAAAGTCACTCTACCGGAAGAAGAGTTCCGGTTGTTCCAGAAGCTGTTTGATATCATCTTACAACAACTGACTCAGCCCGAAATCCTGATTTACCTGCATGCTCCGGTAAGCAAGCTTCAGGAGAACATCCGCAAAAGAAACCGCAGCTTTGAACAATCGATTCCTGATGAATACCTTTTCAATCTCCAGGAAACCTATACCGGATACATCAAACAACATAATATCAAAACCCTTGTGATCGATGCGTCCAACGCCGATTTTCTTGGTAACCCAAAGCATCTGGACGTGATCTGCGAAGCGCTTGAAAGAGATTATGAACCCGGGCAACATTATTTCTCGCTTCCGTAACAAACAGGTGCCTTAATTTTGCCGGCAAGATGAAATTACCTGATAGCCTTTCTCCCTTTGAATTCGCAGCATTCAGAAAATTTATCGTTTGCAGATTTTTCCTGATCATGGCACTGCGCATGGTTTCGACTGTTGTTGGTTACAAACTTTTTCAATTAACACAAAGTTCTTTCGCCATCGGCCTCGTTGGCTTATCTGAATTTATACCTGCGTTTTGTTTATCATTATATGCAGGGCATCGCATCGACAAATCAGATAAAAGAACATTGTTGTTCCGCGGCATTGCATCTTATGCCTTCTGCGTTGTGGGTTTACTTATCCTCACAAATGAAAGCACCGAAGATCATTTTGCAGGAAACAACATTCAATATCTTTACTACGCGATCATCTTTGGAACTGGTATCATCAGGGCTTTTGTGGGACCAACCTCTTCGGCGATCGTTGCACAACTGATACCACGCGACAGGTTACAGTTTGCAGCAAATCTTACTTCATCAAGCTGGTTAACAGCATCGATACTCGGGCATGCTTCGGGTGGTTTTTTTATAGCCTGGTTCGGGGTTCACAATACTTTCTATATCATACTTGCTTATGTACTGATCTCTGCATCAAGTGTTTTCCTGATCCAAAAATTACCCCCTGCAAACAAGAATCCAAATGCTAATGCATTAGAAAGTGTAAAGGAAGGATTGACTTATGTTCTGAATCATAAGATTCTGCTCGGTGCAATTTCGCTTGATCTTTTTGCGGTGCTGTTTGGTGGCGCTGTGGCACTGATCCCTGAGATCGCTCACACCATACTCAACGTTGGACCAGTTGGGTTTGGATGGCTGAATGCCGCAACTGATATTGGTGCAGTTACAAGTATCCTATTAATGACGATATTCCCGATGCGAAAGAAACAGGGCAAAAGATTATTTTTTGCAGTGGGCGGATTTGGCGTCTGCATCATTGCATTCGGGCTTTCTGATATCTACTGGATCTCATTTGTGGTATTGTTGATCGCTGGTATGATGGATGCTGTAAGCATGATCATCAGGGGTACTATATTTCAGCTTACCACTCCGGATGATATGCGTGGACGTGTATCATCTGTAAACTCGATGTTCATTAATTCAAGCAATGAACTGGGTATGTTTGAAAGTGGGTTTACTTCAAGGATCATGGGTGCTGCACCGGCAATAGTTTTTGGAGGGTGCATGACGATCATTGTTGTTTTTGTAACCTGGCTGCTCGCTCCTTCATTAAAAAAGATGGAATACTAGTATTCATTTCAAAGCCGCCATCAATTTCTCTACCACATAATAAGTAATAGGGCAAAATGTGAGATTCTTATGTGTTATCGCCGGGCGCTTCAGGATCACATCTTCATCCGTGTATGGAAACCTTTCACAGTCAGATGGTCTGTCATCATAGATCTGGCAATAGTTATCATCACCGAGAAATGGGCATGGTGATGTTTTTGTTACATAGTCACCATCAGTGTCAAGTTTGAGATAGGTTTCGATGAACTGACCTTCTTTCAATCTGAGCAATTTTGAAATACGTTTGATATCAGGAGTCTTGAATCTCGGTGAATATCCTTTACAGCAGTTCGCGCATTTAAGACAATCTACTTTTTCGAACGCTTCTTCATTCAGATCCGGCAGCAGCTTCAACACTTTATTTTTGTCAACACGATCAAGAAATTGCTTGTACAGCTTTTTTCTCTCGCCCGATTTCTTTTCCCAGTTTGTTAGAAGATCCTTGCTCAACAGTTCAGTTTTGGATGCAAGATAAGCAGAATAGCCGGCGCGTCAACTGAACACGCG
>JBEVNF010000466.1:0-10438 GCA_040508255.1 Flavitalea sp. | reverse complement strand
TATCACCGGAAGCAAGTACATGCCCGAAGTTCCAGGAGCCAAGTGCAACATATTTAAAATCGGAGGCATACTTGTTCCGGAGTTCCGATGCCATGGGTATCGCAACAGCAGTATGGCTGCTTATTTTTCCATTAAAAACCTGGGTTGTTTTTAACTGTGCAACCCGTGAGTAGTTAGTGAAGCTTTGATCATAAGTGATCTCATCATTGATCCAGAACGCGATCAGCATGGAAACGGCCAGTCCAACAGCAAGCCCGAGTACATTGATCAATGTGTACCCTTTGCTTTTTTTCATGTTGCGGTAGGCGATCTTAAAGAAGTTACGTAGCATGGTCCTGGTTTTTCATTAAGGACGTGACGTTGTTCCGAATGTTACAATAAAGTTTATTGTTGGGAGGATTGGTAAGATTCAGCAGATAAGCGGTGGAGATTTGATAACTTCATGGTATGAACGCTTTCAAGAAAATTGTAGGCTTTATCCGCAAATGGGTGTTTCCAAAGAAAGAGTGCTGTAAATAGGCGAGCAGGAAGTTTTAAATCTTTTTTCTTTTCCTTTTGGATGAAAGAGCGCAATTTCTTAATATTGCATCCCTTTTGAGAGGTACTTATGGTACCAGATGAGCCCAGATGGCGGAATTGGTAGACGCGCTAGACTCAAAATCTTGTTATCGAAAGGTAGTGCAGGTTCGATTCCTGTTCTGGGCACCAGAGTAAAGAGCTTCTCGATTGAGAAGCTTTTTTTATGCTTTTATCCAGCCTTTCGTTCTGCCGCTATCTCCTGGTACATCTGGCAGGTTGATCTCGATACTTCCCCTATTTTTGGCGTTTGTGAAATGACCGTCTCAAGGTAACTGCGATTCTTATCTCCCCATTTATTCATAGCATCAATGACCGGCAAAAGTGTTCGGCCAATTTCTGTTAGTGAGTATTCAACCTTCGGTGGTAGTTGGGGATAGGTTTTCTTTTCTACCATACCATGCATTTCCAGTTCTTTAAGCTGTACGTTCAATACCCTGCGTGTAACACCAGGAAACAAACGCAACATCTCACTTGGTCGCCTGATACCCATAGAAACTGCGTGGAGAAGAGATGCTTTCCATTTTCCATTCAGTATTTCTTTCGTAAGATGCAGACCACAATCTATCGGAAGCGGAGTTTTTCTTGCGTACATATCGTTTTCACTTTATGCAAAAATAGTCTTTGTTTCCTGAGAGTATATAGGGACTAATTTATCCCTATGGCATAAGTTTCTCCCATATTGTACAGCCGCGGTATTTCATTGAGGTTTGCAAAAAAAACGATGGAACATAAAAAAGAATTACTGTTGGATCAGTACCAGTTAGGTGATCTGAGATTAAAGAACCGTGTGGTAATGGCATCGATGACCCGTGGTCGTGCGGCTAATCCCGGCCTTGTGCCCACTCCGTTAATGGCTGAATATTATGCGCAACGTGCATCGGCAGGTTTGATACTTAGTGAAGGAACCTGGGTGAGCGCCAAAGCGCGTGGCTTTATCAATGTGCCTGGGATTTACACAAGTGAACAGGTAGAAGGTTGGAAACTGGTCACAAAAGCAGTCCATGATAAAGGAGGGTTGATCTTCTCTCAGTTGGGACATATTGGGTCCGCTTCTCATCCGGATTTTTTCGACGGTGAACTTCCGGCGGGACCTTCGGCTATAAATCCTCAGACACATTCATTTACTCCGCATGGCTTCAAAGAAACGTTGATACCGCGGGAATTTGCAATTGAAGAGATAAAGGCCACGATCGCAGATTTCAAACAGGCTGCGACAAATGCCAGGAATGCAGGTTTTGACGGTATCGAGATACACGCTCAGGCAGGAATGTTGATCCCGCAGTTTATCAGCCTTGCAACAAATCACCGTACTGATCAGTATGGGGGAAACATTGAAAACCGCGCGCGCATCATTTTTGAAATACTGGATGCAATACTGGAAGTTTGGGATAGCCAACGTGTAGCAATCAAGTTTACGCCGGTTGCACTCAGTCATGTGGGTATAATGAAGCCGGATGAAGAAACGATCGCAATGTTCCAATACATTCTTAAACAACTGAATGAATATGATCTCGCATATCTTCACATTGTAGGCCCTGCTGAAGATTTAACCGGCACACCGGTGGAAGTTTTGCAGAATGACTATTACAGACATTTCCGCAATCACTATCGCGGCAAACTTGTGGCGAATATGGGATTTGATTTTGAAAGCGGAAACGCAATTCTAAATGAAGGTAAGGCTGACCTGGTTTCTTTCGGAACTCCTTTTATCGCAAACCCGGATCTGATAGTACGATTTAAAAACAAGCTGGCACTGGCTGAACCAAACAGGGATAAGTTTTATGCAGGTGCCGATGATGGATACACAGACTATCCGATGGCCACCCAGGCATAAACACACGAACCGCGATGAACTGATTTGCCAGAATCCTGCTAAATACCTTTGTAAAAAAACTTCAAAACCCCTCTGAAGGGGCTTTGAAGTTGTATGTAGGAAGAGCCTCTATATGTTTCCATAAGAGTTGGATTGTCCGCCATCGATCGCGATGATCTGTCCGCTTACATAGCTACAGTCTTCGCTCAGCAAAAACACAACGAGCTTACCAACTTCTTCCGGCTGGCCAAGTCTTTTCGTTGGATTTTGTTTTGCATATTCATCTTCTGCCTGCTTTGGATCTGCAGGATTCACCTGTTTGAATGCTTCGGCAACCATGGGAGTAAGTATCGCTCCCGGTGCGATTGCATTTGTAAGAATTCCATACCTGCCATATTCAAGCGCAGCGTTTTTTGTAATACCGGCAACCGCGTGTTTGGTAGCCACATAAGGAGTCTGGTTCATTACACCACGTATGCCACCAACAGAAGCGACGTTTACAATACGGCCATAGTTTTGTTTCTGCATCACCGGAATGATATACCTCAGACCGAAGTAAGCACCGGTGAGATTGATATCAATTACTTTCTGAAACACACCGAGATCATATTCAGTCATTGGAGCCTGGCGACCCTCAATACCTGCGTTATTGTAGAATCCGTCAATTCTTCCGAATTCTTTTACAGTAGCATCAACATAATTCTTTACAGCGGCTTCATCTGAAACATCTGCTACTGTAGTGAGGATCTTTGTTTGAGGGAATTCTGAATTGAGGGTAGTCTTAGCCTTGTCGAGCGACTCTGCATTGTAATCTACGAGTGATAGTTTAGCTCCGTTCTTTGCAGCTTCTTTTGCTGTCGCAAAACCCAGTCCCATCGCCGCACCGGTGATGATGACCACTTTGTCTTTTAACCTTTCCATTTTGTTTGATTGTTTTTCATTGCTCAAAGCATCGCTGTTTTCAATGGTGCTCAAAGCATCGTTATTTATGATGCTTAAAGTTCCGAAACAAAGGAAGGTATGTATCGCACAAAGCGGCCATCTATTAGCACAATCTGAACATGTTGCAGGTTTAAGGATCACTTAACAATCCAGGTATGCTTACAGGAGTTCGTGCACGGTGTCACGAAAACGCTCCGGTGTTGTGCCTGAATGTTTCCTGAAAAACCTGGAGAAGTAAGACTGGTCAGTGAACCCAAGCCGGTAGGCAATTTCTTTGATGGAGTGAAAACGAAGAAAGAGTTCTCGTTTGCTTTCAATAAGCAGTAACTGGGCTATAAGCTGATTGATTGTTACGCCTGTTTTTTCGCGTAGCAATTCGTTTATACGTTTCGCGCTGAGGCCTATTGCCGAAGCATAAAATTCAGTGGATCTTTCCTCCCGGAAATGTTCGGTTATAAGTTCATATAGGCGCACCAGTCTTGTATCGCCGGGTAATACATCTGAAGCATCTTTTACTGAGCGATGAATGTGAAGGAGGAATGCAGTGGTGTATTTCAGCATCAGCGCATATTCTTCATCGTTATGCTGTTCGGCGAGTATGAGGCTGAACAACGCTTCAAGCAAAACGGGTGCTGTTCCCTTGAGTTCTATGCCCGTATTATCAAAAGGAAGGAATAATTGTCGCAGATGAATTTCATCTATCCGATCGAAGAAGGCTTGTGAGAAAACGATGACGCGACCCGAAGGCAGAGTATTACCCGGAATTGAATGTACCTGGTTCTTGCCGATCAGATATACAAGGTTTTTCCGGATAGGGTGTTTTTCAAAATCTATAAGTTGACCTGGATGATCTTCAAGATACCATACAATCGCATAAAACTTGATCCGGTGACTTGAGCTGGCTTCCCCAAATGCCAATGGTTTATCTGAGGCGAGGAATTCCACATCTGGCAACACATGAACAGGTATATCCTCGTTCTTTTTCATTGGTTCACGAAATTAACTATTTTGGCTTTCTGATGCTTAATCCACAACTTTGAAACATGATAAAGATCGGTCTAATCAGGGAAGGAAAAGTTCCGGCAGATAACAGGGTTGCATTAACACCATCTCAATGCAAATGGATCAGGAAAAACTCTGCTGATGTTGAGATCATCGCCCAGTCATCCCCAGGCAGATGTTTCTCTGACCGCGAATACGAAATGGCCGGCGTAAAAGTGCAGGAATCAGTTGATGATTGTGATATTCTTATGGGGATCAAAGAAGTTCCTGCAAAGGATCTTATCCCGGGCAAGACTTACCTGTTTTTCTCACACACAAAAAAACAACAGGAATATAACCGTGACCTTTTTAAAGCAATTATTTCAAACAAGATCACGCTGATAGACTATGAATGTCTGGAACATGAAGATGGTCAGCGTATACTTGGTTTTGGATTTTTTGCAGGTATAGTCGGGGCACATAACGGTATGATGGCTTATGGTCAGAGGACCGGATTGTATAAGCTCGACCGTGTTTTTAAGCTGCGCAACTTTCGTGAACTGATTCATACCTATTTTGGTTTGAAACTGCCTAATGTCAAGATCGCTGTAACAGGCTCTGGCAGGGTAGCGCATGGTATTATAGAGATCATGAACCTGATGGGTATTCATGAAGTAGAACCCGACATGTATCTTAAGAGAAGATTTTCTTATCCTGTTTACACACAACTAAAAGGCGCTGATCTGTATAAGCACAGAGAGACAGGCAAATATGATCGTGAATTGTTCCATGAACATCCTGCTGATTTTGAATGCAACTTTCTTCCATACGCTGAGCAAACGGATATATTGTTGAATGGAATCTATTGGGACAGACAGGTACCCCGCTTATTCAGCAAAGAAGATGTGGCTTCAGAATCGTTTATCATTAAGACCATCGCTGATATCACAGATGATTTCAATGGATCTGTACCTATCAATCTTGGAGATCAGACAATTGAGAACCCCGTTTATGGGGTTGACAGAAAATCCATCACAAAAACAGATGCATACCTGGGCGACTCTATCGACATAGTTGCTGTTGGAAATCTTCCCAATGAATTACCGAGAGATGCCAGCCGTTATTTTGGTGAACAGCTGATCAAATATGTTTTGGAAGATCTTTTAAAGAATGGATCTGACGTGATAACGAGAGCTACTATGGTAAAGGAGGGAAAACTGACAGATCATTATGATTATCTGAAAGAGTACGCAGGTGTCTGATCATTTCAGGTAATAGTCAGACAGCAATATTTTGAATGCAGGGTCATTGATGATCATCTCTTCGATCTTCAATTCTTTTTGCTCAAACTCAAACTGCATAACTGATCTGAACCAGTTGTGTCCAGGGCTTTGCTTTACGCGTAGTTCTTCTGTGAGTTTCAGCCCGCGTTTCTCCATCACTTTTACAAACCCTTCCGCCCGATGAAAAGGTAAAAGAACAGCCGCAGTGCCTGTGCTGGTCAGGTTGCTTTGTATCACCTCTGCGAGCTCGTCAAACTTCAGTGCAGAAGTATGCATCGCTAATTGTTTTCCACGCTGATCAGAGCTAAGATCATTTTCATAGAAAGGTGGATTGCTTATAATGAAGTCATATTTTAACGGTAATGCATAACCGCGAACATCGCCATGAAAAAGCTGAATGTTGTCCGCCCATGGTGAAGCGGCAACATTCGCCGACAACTGACCAAAGCATCCATCTTCAATTTCAATTCCATGAAATACAGTTCCCGGTGATGCTTTTTGTGCAAGCATCATAAGCAGGAGGCCTGTACCACTTCCGATATCGAGTATCGATTGTTTATCAGAGATCTTATTCGCGAACCAGGCACCAAACAAACAGGCATCTGTGCAGACCTTCATGGCGCAATGCTCCTGTTCGATCCGGAATTGTTTAAACTGAAAATAGTTATTGGGCATGGTAAAAATTCTCGGTTACCATTCAGCTCTTGCGGACACTGGAATGTTCAATGATGATTTTTCGCCGGCCAGATATTTATAATAGGCCGTGATAGCGATCATCGCAGCATTGTCAGTACAGTATTCAAACCTGGGAATAAATGCCTGCCAGCCTTTTTTATCCGTAAGCTGCTGCAGGCCGCTTCTGAGGCCGCTGTTCGCTGATACACCTCCGGCAATACATAATCTTGTAATGCCGGTTTCAATGGCGGCTTTTTCAAGTTTGTTCAATAAAATTGACACGATCCGATGCTGGATAGATGCGCATATATCATTCACATTTTTCTGCACAAATTCAGGATCTTCTTTGGTGTTGTCCTGCAGAAAATATAAAATGGATGTTTTCAACCCGCTGAAACTAAAATCCAGACCAGGAATATTTGGTTCAGGGAATTTGTATTTGTTTGGGTTGCCTTCGCGTGCATATTTATCAATCAATGGTCCGCCAGGGTAGGGAAGCGCAAGTAATTTCGCTGACTTGTCAAAAGCTTCGCCTGCGGCATCGTCGCGCGTCTGACCAATTACAGTAAGCTTATGGGGTGATTCGCACAAAACGATCTGTGTATGTCCGCCACTCACAGTAAGGCAAAGAAACGGAAACTCAGGAGCCGGGTCGTTAAGCAGGTTGGCAAGCACATGGGCCTGCATGTGATGCACCGCTAACAGTGGCTTGCCTGTTGCGGCAGCCATCGATTTTGCAAACTGTGCACCCACAAGCAATGAACCGATGAGTCCGGGCGCATTCGTGAATGCAAATGCATTTACTTCCTGCAGTGTCACGCCTGCTTTGGATAAGGCTGTTGAAACCACAGGGACGATATTTTGAAGGTGTGCACGCGAAGCAAGTTCAGGTACAACACCGCCATATTGCTCGTGCACCGCCTGGGTTGCAATGATATTCGAAAGGATCACACCGTCACGACAAACTGCCGCGGCGGTTTCGTCGCACGAAGATTCTATAGCAAGGATAGTAGTTGATTGTCGATTGCCCATCTCTGATAATTGCCGCAAAATTACGTCAAAGCAACAATAAGATTACCATCACTTATTTGCTCCTGATCGCCACAACCGGATTCATTTTGGAAGCGATTGATGCAGGAATGATTCCGGCGATCACACCAACAAGAATGCAGATCGTAATTGCCAGCAACATAATGTTGAAGGAGATAAAGATCGGGAACCCGATGATCGGGCTGATAACCTTGGTAAGAATGAAGACCAGTATCAAACCAATTAATCCTCCCAGGATACACAAAAACGCCGATTCAAGGAGGAATTCTGTGAGTATGGTTGAGCGTTTTGCCCCGATAGCTTTTTTAAGACCGATCTGGCTGGTTCTTTCCCGCACTGTAACGAACATGATATTCGCCACGCCAAACATTCCTACAACAAGTGATAAAGCCGCTATGGCCCATCCGCCTTTGTTGATGTTGCCAAAGATAGTATCCGCAAAACCCGTAAATGTATTCACATCATTAAGGGCAAAATCATCTTCCTGTGTTGGTTTCAGCTTGTGAAGGGAGCGCATGGCGCCCTGCAGTTCATCAACCAGCAATGCACTTGGCACCCCAACCGCGGCCTGGGCAAGGATCCTTGGGCTTGCATATTCTTCGGGCGACATCTGCTTTAGCATTCCACGCACCATCAGGATACTGTTATCGAAATCCCATGCATCAAGAAAGTTTTTACCGCCTTTTTTCATGAGACCAATAATATTCCCTGACCTGCCTTCTTTTAGCTTCAGCACTTTACCAACGGCAGCATTCGCATTCCCGAAAAGCTTTTCCGCTACCTCATGGCCGATCACGATAGAATTACTGCTCTGATCAAAATCGGATTGTTGCAGCAACCGGCCATCCACCACATCGATCGTCTGTATGTTCAGAAAGTCTTCGGAAAACCCATAATATAAAACACCACTCAGTTGATTATCTCCATATTCGATAGTAGAAGTAATATTGGTTACGAAAGCAATGTGTGAAGCACTTGGCACTTTCTTCTTCAGCGCAATCATCTCTTCGTATTTCGGTACCGGGCGTTTCATGTATTTCCACCAGGGACTATCATCGTCGCCCGCATATTCCCATTTATCGATATAAACCACGTTGCTGCCAAGCGATTTCATATCAGACTGCACTTTGTACTCGAGACTACTTACAGTAGATAGTACACTGATGATACAAAAGATCCCGATAGTGACCCCGAACAACGATAAAAAGGTTCTGAGTTTGTTTGACCGGAACTCCTGCAGGGCCATTTTAAAGCTAGACCATATGATTTCAAGAAAAGCGCGCATAGATCAAATATAAAAAGGATTCGACATAACCCGCGGATTTTGACACGGTTTGTGAGGAACGGTCGGCGGAGAATCATTTATCTTGCAGATTCAAATGATGAATTATGGTTACTATCAACAATGAATTGCTTACCGTAACAGTAAACCCCAAAGGTGCAGAGCTTACCAGTGTGGTGAACAAACAAACCGGGCTGGAATATATGTGGGGTGGGGATCCTGCGGTTTGGGGCAAGCATTCACCTGTGCTGTTTCCAATCGTTGGTACGCTGAAGGAAAACACATATTTGTGGAAAAAAGATAAGTATTCGCTCTCCCGTCATGGATTCGCGCGTGACAAGGTGTTTGTGATAGAAGAGCAGAAACCAGATGAGGTGATTTTCACGCTGGTGCAGGACAAAGAGACACAGCTGGTTTACCCTTTCAATTTCAGACTGCGCATAAAGTATTCTTTGCTGGGAAATACCATTTCCGTTTCGTACGAAGTTAAGAATACCGGTAATGGAGAATTACTGTTTTCGCTCGGTGCACATCCGGCGTTCAAGGTTCCGCTGGTTGATAAAACCAGCTACGGGGACTACTATTTTGAGTTTGAAAAAGAAGAGACTGCCAATCGCTGGCCGATCAGCAAAGATGGACTGATAGAAAATCAGTCGGTACCTGTTCTCGAAGGCACAAACAAATTACCAATCACACGCGGATTATTCAGCCAGGATGCACTTGTATTCAAATCGCTGAAGAGCACTGCTGTGTCGATAAGATCAAACAAAACTGAACACGGTCTGAAACTGAGTTTTCCGGGCTTTCCATATTTGGGGTTATGGGCTGCGAAGGGTGGTGATTTTGTCTGTATCGAGCCATGGTGCGGTATTGCGGATGCAACTGATGCTGACCAGGTACTTGAACACAAAGAGGGTGTTAACTCACTTGTGAAGGGTGATTCATTTGCAAGAACATGGGTATTGGAGGTTTTTTGATCCGAAAGCTCACTATTCTTTTAGCGGGCGTTTTTTGATCATTCCACCTTTGGTATCCTTGATACTGTGCATCACCACAAATGCATATGCATCGATCAGGTCTATTTCACTTTTGATCCTTGAAATTTCAAGACGGGTTATAACGGTGAAGAGTATCTGCTGATCGGTTCTTGTGTATCCCCGTTTGCCATATCCGCCGGATCCATTGTAAACGGTAACTCCCCGGCCAAGTTTTGTCATGATCATTTTTGCGATCTCATCATTTTTGGGCGAGATGATCGTTACACCCGTGTATTCTTCAAGACCTTCAATCAGGAAATCGACGGTTTTGGAGGCAGACATATAAGTGAGCATCGAGTACATCGCAGTTTCGATCCCTAAAAAATAAGCCGCGGCGACAAAGATCACGATATTGATGGCGAGAATAATGTCACCAATGGTTGAGCCCGATTTCCGGCTGAGATAGATGGCAAGTACCTCGGATCCATCCAGCACGCAACCGCCTCTTACCGCGAGACCTATCCCGGCACCCAGGAAAAATCCTCCGAATACCGCCACCAGCAATTTATCCTCAGTAACCTTTGGATAGTGCACAAACGCAAGCACAAGCGCCAGTCCGAAAATGGCGAATATGGTTTTGATCGCAAATATTTTTCCGATCTGTTTGTAGCCGAGAAAAACAAATGGAAGGTTTACTACAAGAATAAGGAGATAGAGCGGATACTGCGTGAGTTCCCGCAACAGCAACGAAATGCCCGTGGCACCTCCGTCGATGAATTTGCTGGGTAAAAGGAAACTTTCCAGACCGAAACCTGCGCTCGTGATGCCGGCCACTATGAACACAACATCTTTTGCT
>JBEVNF010000388.1:0-19679 GCA_040508255.1 Flavitalea sp. | reverse complement strand
TTAGATGGGACGACCTTTGGGGTTGTTGATCCAAGGCTGGCAAAAATTGCCACTATCACGCAATTTGGAGACTACCGTGGAACAACAAATGGTGCTGGTCGTATCGGAACAGGTACGGATGATGAAGAATCCTATCTGTCAATTAATGGCTACTACTCTGGTGGAAACGCACCGCTCTGGCTTGTAACTTATTCCGAGATGAAGTTCATTGAAGCAGAAGCAGCCTTCAGGTCAGCAGAGCCTGCACGGGCCTATGCAGCCTATCTCGAAGGTATCAAAGCAAACATGGATAAAGTAGGTGTTGCTGCGGGTGACCGTGATACATATCTTGCTAATCCAGTTGTAGCTGTCGGACAAGGTGCACTGACACTTGAACTGATCTTCAAAGAAAAATATGTTGCCATGTTCCTTAATCCGGAAACATGGGTGGATGCAAGGCGTATTGATTATGATTATAAAGACTTCACCTTACCTGAGAATGTATCAATGACAACTTTTATCAGAAGGCTCGCTTATCCTGCGATAGAAACAAGCCGCAATGGAGCGAACGTTCCTGCTATCAATGGTCTTGACGAAAGATTAGCATTCGATGAAAATTAAAAAACTTTGGTTCGCGGCTCTGATTCTTTTAACCAGCTGGTTACCTTCCTATGGTCAGAAATTTTCCATGGACGCTGTAACCAGCTATCCTTTTCCATCAGAGCTTACAAGCAACCCCGCAGCCTCGAAAATTGCAGTTGCAATCAATGAAAAAGGAAAACGAAATATTTACGTGGCAGAAGGGCCCGCCTATGCTCTGAGAAAACTTACATCTTATGATGAAGATGAAGGACTTGAGATCACCGGTATAAAGATCACGCCTGATGGCTCATCAGTTGTGTATGTTCGCGGCGGAGATCATGGAGCCTATGATGAAAGCATGCCAAGGAATCCTTCAGGCAAAACGACCGCACCACGCGTTCAGATTTTTGTTATTCCTTTTGCCGGCGGCAAACCGGTATTGATTGATGACGGTGACTATCCTTCGATACATCCATCGGGGAATACTGTTGCTTACATCAAAAATGACCAGGTCTGGTCAGCATCATTGAAGGGGGTGCCAAAACCATTACGATTATTTTATGCCCGGGGTAGCAGTGATGCGATTGAATGGTCACCTGACGGATCAAAGATGGTTTTTGTTTCAGCCCGCGGAAGACATTCTTTCATTGGGATCTATACAGATTCACTGAAACCGATCCAATGGCTCGCCCCGGATTTTGCAAGAGATCAATCGCCGAAATGGACACCAGATGGTAAAAAAATAGTATTCGCGAGAACCTTTGCAAGAGGAGGGTATCCTGATTCACTTACTGCGGATCATCCTGATCCGTGGTCATTGATGGTGGTTGATGTTGCATCAGGCTCATTTAAAAAGATCTGGCAATCTCCCGCTACCTTACGTGGTTCAGTTCCGGATACCCATGGCCGTTATAATCTTCGTGCTGCAGCAGGAGGAAAAATAGTATTTATGTCTTACCAGGATGGGTGGCCACATCTTTACTCTATCGATAGTTCCGGTGGCGCAGCCTTACAGCTTACCGCCGGCAACTTTATGAGTGAACATATTCAGCTTTCCCCTGACGGAACTTTCCTGCTTGCTAGTGCAAATACCGGTCCTGATAAAGAGGATTATGATCGCAGGCATATCATTAAGATACCTGTTGCTAAGAAAGCAATGGAGGTTCTTACACCTGGAACCGGCATAGAAGCATTTCCTGTGCTGAGCGCAAAAGGAAACGAAGTTGTTTATGTAAGCGCCACAGCAAGCCGTCCCGGTGTGCTGGCGATGATGGATCTCACATCTAAGAAACAAAAACTTATAGGTGAAAAATTGATACCAGCTGATTTTCCGGTTGCGTCGATGATAATACCAAAAACTGTACAGTTTAAAGCTTCTGATGGACTTACCGTTTACGGACAGTTATTTGAACCTGCTGTAAAAAGCGCTGGTGAAAAAAAGCCCGCAATACTTTTTATCCATGGTGGTCCTTCAAGACAAATGCTTGTTGGTTGGCATTATGGTGATTATTATTCGAATACCTATGCTATCAATCAGTATCTCGCCAGCCAGGGTTTTGTAGTGCTTTCACTAAACTACCGGCTTGGAATAGGGTATGGGTATGAGTTTCAGCATCCGCTTCTTGGAGGGTATTTCGGTGCTTCTGAATACCTTGATGTAAAAGCGGCCGGAGAATGGCTCGTAAATCAGCCGGGTGTTGATGCCTCAAAAATTGGTGTCTACGGAGGATCATATGGTGGGTTTCTTACAGCTCTTGCACTGGGAAGAGACTCAAAACTATTTGCCGCGGGAGTCGATATTCACGGAGTGCACAATCATCTGAACTTTAGTCCATCACTTGCCGGCGAACAGGCGCCCGATGCAGTGCTCGCACGTAAGATGGTTTGGGAATCTTCGCCGGTTTCATGGGTGGATGGAATGACTTCACCAATATTGTTTATCCATGGTGATGATGATGGCAATGTAGAATTTGATGAAAGCATCGATCTTATCCGTCGTTTTCAGCAAAAGAATAAGCCATTTGAAAGTCTTGTGATACCTGATGAAACACATCACTGGATGCGCTATCAAAATATTGTTACAGTTGATAAAGCGATTGCAGAATTCCTGATAAGGAAACTAAAGTAGATAAATGAAAAAGCTATTTGTTCTCGTTCTTCTCCCGTTGTCTCTCTTCTCTCAAAGACTACCACCAGGATTTGATGCTTATGTGGAAAAGGTACTAAAAACCTTCAATGTGCCTGGTGTGGCGGTCTCTATAGTGAAAGATGGCAAGGTGTTGCTTGCAAAGGGTTATGGCGTAAAGAAACTGGGTACAAAAGAAATGGTCGATGAGAATACGCTGTTCCTCATAGCATCAAATACAAAAGCATTTACAGCAACTGCACTTGCAATGCTGGTTGAGGAAGGTAAATTAAAATGGAACGATCGGGTCATTGATCATCTTCCATGGTTTCGGATGAGCGATGATTATGTTACTACACATCTCACAATAAGGGATCTGCTTGTGCATCACAGTGGGTTGTCAGCTTATGCCGGTGATGCGATGTTGTTTCCTCCATCAACCTATTCAAGAAAAGAGATTCTTGGTAAGTTAAAAGAATTGCCTTTGATTTATGATTTCAGAACGACCTATGCTTATGATAATATACTTTATCTCGCGGCGGGAGAAGTGATCGTTGCAAAATCGGGAATGTCGTGGGAGGATTTTGTAAGAACAAGAATTCTGAAAAAGCTTGGGATGAACCGAACCATTTCAAAGTTTTCGGACTTACGCGAAGCTACCAATGTTTCTTCATCCCATGCGCGGTCGCTGAATGAGATCAAAGTCGCCGAACATTTTATGGATCAGAATATCGGTGATGCCGGAAACCCGGCAGGTGGGATAGCATCAACTGCATCAGATATGGCCAGATGGCTCATAACACAACTTGATTCCGGAAGGGTACAGGGTGGGCAACCAATCTTTAAACCAGCAACCACTGCTGAGCTTTGGAAGATCGTAAGGCCCATGCCGATCACCCGTGTTCCGGATTATATCAAACCTGTGCAGTCTGACTTTTGGGGCTATGCACTTGGGTTCAGGACTTACAACTACAAGCAATACAAGGTGGTGGGACATGGTGGTGCGCTGAAAGGATTTGTTTCACAGATTGCGATGGTCCCTGATCTCAATCTTGGGATCTCAGTGCTTACGAATCAATCCAATTCCGCTGCATACTGGTCGATCATTTACCAGGTGCTTGATCATTACATGCAGTTTAAAACTTTTGACTGGATCAGTGCCAACAAGCGTCAGTTCGACAGCGCAATCGTTTCTGCTTCGCGTGATCGCGAAAGGTTTAATCTGCATAGAGATTCATCATCAAAACCATCTTTGCCTGTTGACAGTTTTGCCGGAACTTATGTTGACAAATTGCTGGGTGAGGTAAATATCAAAAAAGAATCTGCAGGACTTGTGATGCGCTTCACAAATTCTTTCGGATTCGTGGCTGATCTTCAACATTTTCAGCACAATACTTTTCTTGCAAAATTCAGAAGAGAGGAGTTCAACGCTGACTCATACATCAGTTTTGCATTGGGTGCCGATGGAAAAATTGAATCTGCAAAGCTGAAGGTGCTTGATCCGGCTTCGCAGATGGATTTTGATGATATGGAACTAAAACCTGTTCAAAAAAAGAAGATGGATTCAACTGAATTGAAAAAACGAATTGGTTCTATACTGTCAACGCATCCGGAAGGTGAGTTTGCTGTAGCTTTCAAAGATCTGTCAACCGGCAAAGAATTGTTATTGAATGCGCGAACGAATTTTCATGCGGCGAGTACAATGAAAACGCCTGTGCTGATTGAAACATTCAAACAGGCAGCAGCGGGTAAGTTCTCTATCGATGAACCTATATTGATAAAGAATGAATTCAAGAGTATCGTTGATGGTAGTCTTTATCATCTTGATTCAGCCGACGACAGCGAGTTTGACCTGTACAATAAAGTTGGTACAAAACTCCCGCTTCGCGAAGTCTTACATCGTATGATCACGCGCAGCAGCAATCTTGCCACAAATATTGTGATTGATCTTGTGGGTGCAACGAACGCAAATGAAAGCATGCGTTTACTTGGAGCAAAGGATATCCAGGTATTGCGTGGCGTGGAGGATGACAAGGCTTTTCAGAAAGGACTGAACAATACAACAACAGCATACGATCTTATGTTGATCATGGAAGCTATTGCCAACGGTAAAGCTTTTGATCAGAAAGCTTCGGAAGAAATGCTGAAAATACTTTTTGATCAGAAGTTCAATGATAAAATCAAAAAGAAGCTTCCGCCTGATGTAAAGGTTGCCAGTAAGTCCGGTTCGATAACCGCGGTCTCTCATGATTCCGGTATCGTGTATCTTCCGGATGGCAGAAAATATGTGCTCGTACTTTTAAGTAAAGGAGTTCAGAGTTATGATGACGTAAACAACACACTTGCCAATGTTTCGCAGTTGATCTATGACTACGAAATGCAATAAAACAATCAACGATTATGACAGATTTTTCAAAGTTTAAGAAAGGTACCGCGGCTGTATGGGGTGGGGAAGCGGATGCAACAGGATTTGGTGCGGCCACATCTCCGATAGTAAACAGCGTAGCATTTGCATACGATGATCTTGATAAATGGTATGAAGTGGCTACCGGAAAGGCTACCGGTTATATCTACAGCCGCAACACAAATCCAACACTCGCTGTGCTGGAAGAAAAGATAAGAATCCTTGAAGGTGCTGAAGCCGCTACAAGTTTTTCAACAGGAATGGCTGCCATCAGCAACACGCTCTTTACTTTTCTTACCCCGGGCAAACGCGTTGTTTCTCTCAAAGATACCTACGGTGGTACCAGCAAGATCTTTCTTGATTTTCTTCCATTGTATAACGTGGATGTGAAACTTTGCGACACCACAGATGAAGAGCAGATCATCAGCGAGATCAGAAAGGGTTGTGATCTTGTCTATCTGGAAACGCCCACAAATCCAACACTGAAAGTTGTTGATATTGCAAAACTGAGTAAGGTTGCACATGAAGCAGGCGCTATCGTTGTTGTTGACAACACATTCGCAACACCTATCAATCAGAATCCGCTTTCGCTGGGAGCTGACCTTGTGTTGCATAGCGCTACAAAATTCCTGTGTGGTCATTCTGATGCCATGGGTGGATTGCTGGCAGGTAAGGCAGAACTTGTTCGTAAAGTATTCCAGTTCCGCGAGATCAATGGTGCAAGTTTGCAGGCCGATCCGGCATATATGATCGCCAGAGGTATGAAGACGCTGGAGCTTCGCATCGAGCGTCAAAATGCTTCGGCTTTAAAGATCGCTGAATACCTGAAACAACATCCGAAAGTGAAAGATGTTTTTTATCCGGGCTTGCCATCGCATAAAGGACATGAAATAGCGCGCAGCCAGATGCGTGGTTTTGGTGGTATGATGAGTTTTGCGATTGACGGAACTTATCAGCATGTAAAGAAGTTTCTGCCATCTCTCAAGCTTGTGCATCTTGCTGCGAGTCTTGGTTCTGTCAGCACATTGGCCGGTCCGCCAAGAACAACAAGTCATGTTGAATTAACAGAGGAACAGAGAAGCTTACTCGGAATTCCCGAAAGCCTGATAAGATATTCTGTAGGGATAGAAAATGTGGATGATCTGTTAGCGGATCTGGAGCAGGCGTTGAAGGGGATTTAAAACTCCTCTTCCGCTGATGCGGAAGAGGAGCGAAACGTGTTTAAACCACGTAATCAAATATTTTTCCGAACTTCTCAACCACAGCTGTAAAGTCGATCTTTAGATCAATGAGTTTACCTGTTTTGATGTCGAAAACCCAACCGTGAACCTTTAGTCCGCGATCACGTGCAGCACGTTGTACTTCAGAGATTTTGAGTACATTGACGCATTGTTCTTCAACATTAAGTTCAACAAGTCTTTTGTAACGGGCTTCAGTATCTTCAATCGCTTCCAGTTCGTCTTCATGCAAACGATAAACATCTTTGATACTTGACAGCCAAAGATTCAATATACCCAGGTCCGGGTTTTCCAAAGCTGCTTTAACGCCACCACAATAGTAGTGGCCGCAAACCACGACATGATTTACTTTAAGATGTTCCACTGCATAGTTAATAACGGACCCTGCACTCAGATCACTATTGTTAACCATATTCGCAATATTGCGGTGAACAAAAATCTCACCCGGTTGAGCACCCATCAAATCTTCTGCAGTAACCCGGCTATCGGAACATCCGATATAAAGTATATCCGGCTTCTGTCCTGTTGAAAGATGATTGAAATATTCGGGATCCGGGTCAAGTTTCGATTTGATCCAATTCTCGTTGTTGGCAAAAATCTTCGCTATTTTCATATGCTCTTGTTTTTGGCAAATTACCTGATTTGGCCGGGGAGACCAACTAATTCATTACAAACTAACTTAATTATAAAATCGGGAAATTTACAATTCTCCATTACCTATTTCACCGCCTTGATCAGATCGTTAATAGCCCCCGGAATTGCGAGTGGCTGTTTACCGAGGATAACCGCCGCCAGCTGTATCACGGCAGTTCCGATATTAATGACTTTCTGCACTTTTTTGATCTTTGCCACCGCCTCATTGATGGTTGTTGCAACATCCCGGATCTGCCTGATCGTAGTATCAGCCTCATTTATAAGTAGCGTAGTGGCCATCGCCGTCATGTTTTCCCCTGCATCGAGCACTGACCATTGCTGATCTGCAATTGATTGATTTTCCTCTTTGGACAGTTTGTCCCAGTTGGTAAAACGATAGTTTCCCAGCGTTTGTGCAAGACCCAAAAAGCTTTTTGATAGTTCGGCGGCCTGAGCAGCAGTAAGTTTTGCCATGATTGAATTTTATATTTTCCGGAAAGCTGTAATGAGGTCCTGCAGGGTTCCCGAGAACTCAGCGAGGCCGGCGATAAATTCTTTGCCGGTAAGTTTATCCCTGTTGTCGAACAAACGCTGATGACCTTTGGCGATCGTTGCCAGGCCGGATGAATAGGTTTCTATCTTTTCCTCAATGATCTTTATATTATTCAGTTGCTCGTAATATTCGCGGGCAACCCTGTTCTTTTCAACTGAATTCAGATTTTCCCTGATGAGCTCATTGTATAAAGCGTAGTTCCTTTCTTTCTGAAATTCAAGTTCAGATGTCAGGTTTTTCAAAGATGCCTGGAATACAGGGATCAACACCTGCAACGACGGATTCGCCGATTCAATAACCTGCTTTAATTTGTTGCGACGATACTCTTCGGTGAACGCGGTGATCACTATTTTGGCAAGCGCACCGTAGGCATTCACGGTTGGCTTTTCAATGGTCAGGCCGGCAAAATTGCCTTCGATAATGGTCTCATTAAGAGCCTTTGTATTCACAGTAGTAAGGTCGCCGGCTGCAAGTTCCGAAAGGCTTTTAAAGTAGGCCGTAATGGTCCTGTAAACCCTTCCCGTGGCCTGGTCCGCCTGCCTGAACACTTTGCAGTCACAGTCAATTGCCGAATCGCGTACTATCTGGTTCTTTCTTGCAAGGGTGAACTGGCAGCGATCTTCGCAGAACTGCTGATAGGTTACGGGCAATTCTTCATAAAGTATAAGGGCATTCGTAGCCTTGGTTGTTACCTCGCGAACGGGTTGCAATGTTGCACAGCCCGCCAAAATCAAAATTACCGGAATAAGAATAAGGTTGCAGTTTCGATTCATGCATACGGTTTTGGACTTATTATGAATTTATGAAAAATGTGTATATAACGAGCTTGTCTACACGAAAAAAGCCCCGGGAAGTTTTCACTTCACCAGGGCTGAAATTATCAGACCCAGGTTTTTAATAACCGGTATTCTGCGGAAATGCTGAGGCTCCTCCTTCTGTTCTGTCGATCTGATCCTGCGGAATCGGGCGAAGCACATGGTAGTCTTTGATATTTACTGCTGCCTGCGCATTGTATTTTTTCACACGCTCGATAAGTTTCTTTGTTCTAACAAGATCAAACCATCTCATTAACTCGCCAAGAAACTCTCTTGATCTCTCATCAAGAATAAAATCGATGTTGAGTTGAGCCGGTGTGATCTGCATCGCAGCCTCGCTGCCCGGTTTCGCGGCCCTTGTACGTACGGCGTTCACCAGAGTTGCCGCTTCCGCTGTCTGCCCGCTCATCATTAAAGCTTCTGCAGCTATGAGATAAGCTTCAGCTATCCGGAACACCAGGACGTCTCTTGAACCTGATTCCTGCGCGATATCAAGTCTTGTTGCATCAAGAAATTTGATCAGCGTAGGAAACCTGCGTTCATCCTGCTGACTCGGCGGATAAACATTGTAGTTCATGTTCGCAAGTTCTGCAGCTGAATACTCGCGATCCGGAATAAACACTGCTGTATCACCTGCATTCAATGTAACCTGTTTGCCGCGGATCGTATAATTGCCCGGTCTGTTGGTGTAGAATACACGTTTGAAATCTGCGGTATATCTTATATCGTTCACTTTGTCAAACAATTCGTTCAGCACAAACGGTGTGGCTCTGAAACGTTTGAACGGTCTTCCGTTCACTATGTCACGACGCATACCTGCAAGTACATCATATTCCATAATAAAGTAGAGATGCAGAGTATTCCCCGTGCCATTCGATTGAAGGTTCGTGGAGTTTTGAACTGACCATACAACTTCTGAACTTTTTTCACCGGCTCCCTGTTCAAAGATCTTTGCATAATCAGCAAGTAAGGCGAAGTTATAATCATCGATCACTGACTTTGCGAGATCGGCTGCTTTTGTGTAATCGTCGGCCGCTCCGGCGGTAGATGTAGCTCTTGTCAGATAGACTTTTGAAAGAAGAAACTGAGCTGCGGGCTTTGTAGCACGTCCATAGTTTGTTGCAGTTACCGGAAGATTGGCAATTGCATAATCAAGATCGGCAACAATAGCATCATATACTTCTTTGATCCCCGATCTGCTCGCGGTTTTTTCAATTGTTATCGTTTCTTCAGTTGTGAGATGAACGGGTCCATACATCTGGACAAGCAGGAAGTAATAAAATGCTCGCATGAACCTGGCTTCGCCAACCCGTATAAGTTTTAAAGCAGGATCAATACCTGTTACATTATCCGCCCTTGATGTCACGGCATTACAGTTGTTGATCCCGATGTAAAGATTGTTCCACACCTCGGTAATAGCTGAAAGTCGTGGATTCAATCCATTATCATACAGGTTCACACTTTTGAATGAACCATCTGATCCATTTGTGAATTCATCAGTACCAAAAACTGATAACGATGCACCATTCTCTCCGGCACCGTAAAATGATTTGATATGACTATAGGTCGCGCGTACTGCATCTTCAAACCCGGTTGCTGTATTGATATAATCATCGGTGATCTGTGAACGCACATCTTCATTCAGTTCTTTGTCACAGGCTCCCAGGAACAGACTGCCTGTCAGGAGCGTATATAAGATTCGCTTTTTCATAATGTTGTGTTTAGAAAGAAACATTGATACCAACTAAAAATTTTCTTGAGAGCGGAGTAGTGGCTCCCGGTGGATTTGCTGCGGGATCTACCTCAGGATCGATACCGTTATGTTTGCTGACATAAGGTGACCACATAAACGGATCCTGTGCGGTTACATAAACCCGCAGCATTTTTGCCCTGATGCTTTTCGCAACGCTTTCGCGGAAGTTATAACCCAGGTTGATAGATCTTACTTTTACAAATGATCCGTCAAAGTACTGGAGTGTTGATCCATAAATCGGAAACTCCTGGTTGGTATTTGGCTGGGGATACGCGTCGGTTGGATTGTTTGCTGTCCAGTAATCAACATCGAAATTGTTATAACGCCCGAAAAGGTTATTGATGGATCCATTGTGCATAGGACTCTGGATCATATTGCCGAATCTTGCAAATACGACAACGGAAAGATCAAAGTTTTTATATTCAAAACGGTTTGTAATACCTCCGGTAAGTGATGGGATATCGGTTCCGAGTATCGTTCTGTCTCCGGGATCTATCACACCATTATTGTTACGATCCGCAACACGGATCTGGCCGACCTTCGAATTGTAAGACTGTGCAAGCGCTGCGTCCTTTGTCTGCCAGATTCCAATCTTCTCAAAATCAAAAAATACTCTTTGTGGCTGACCTATAAATCTTGCGCTTCCAACATCATCGATCTTGCCCTGTGAAAGTTCAACGATCTCTTCTTTGTTGCTGAAGAAATTCAGATCTGTGGTCCAGCTGAATCCACCCTCTCTTTTAGGAACGATATTCTGAGAACTGATCGACACCTCGATGCCTGTGTTCTTCGTAGATCCAACATTCGTAAGTATACTCCCGAAACCCGAACTGATGGGAAGTAACTGTGGTAACAGCAGATCGGTTGTTTTTGCCTGGTAAACTTCCACGGCGCCGGTGATACGGTCATTCAGGATTCCAAAGTCCAGTCCGATATTTGCGGAAGTTGTTGTTTCCCATTTTAAATTTTGGTTGGGAATAGAACCAGGTCTGAATCCAAACGCAGGTGTTCCGTCAAAATCATAGCTGGTTCTGCTCAGCAAACCTGGAGTCTGGTAGGGATCAATACCTTCATTACCCGTGGTACCATAGGTTGCACGTAATTTCAGATTGCTGAAAACCCTTGCACTCTTCATAAAGTTTTCTTCAGTAATATTCCAGGCAACTGCTCCTGAAGGGAAGATGCCCCATTTATTTCCCGGCGCAAATTTCGATGATCCATCCGCGCGCACTGTGAACGTAACAAGGAAGCGACTGTCAAATCCATAGTTCACACGACCCATGTAGGAAAGGATGGTCCATTTTTGATAGTTACTACCAAGCGTATTTGCAAGCGGATTACCAGTCTGACCAAGGTTATAATACTCGAGTGATTCAACAGGTAAGCCTGTTACACCGGCATTCGAACTTTCAAAATTCCTGGTCTGCACACTATAAAGACCGGTGAGATCAAGGTTATGTTTTTCAGCAAATGTTTTGCGATAGGTAAGGATGTTTTCCCAGGTATAAAGCAACACAAAGTCTTCACTTGTATTTGCACTTGGATCGCCCAGTCTTCTTTCATTGCTGAATCTCCCACGGAAGTTTCCTTTGCGGTTCTGAACCAGGTCAGGTCCAAAGTTCATCCTGAATTTAAGACCATCAATGATCTCAGCTTCTCCATAGAAGCTACTCAGCAATCTGAATCTTTTTCCTTTATTGATCACAGCGCCCGGCACAATGTCTGAAAGCGGATTGCTTCTGAGCCCATCACTTGTGGGAAGAAAGATGAGATTCCCATTTTCATCATAAGGCACACCAAGCGGATTTTCAATCAGCGCATTACCGTAAGGATTTACATCTTCACCGTTTCTTACACTGAATGATCCAAGTGTTGACAAACCAACCTTAAATCTTTTGCCGATGCCCTGATCAATATTTACACGAGTTGTGTATCGTGTGAAATCCTGCCCGGGTATAATACCTTTGTCGTTGAAATAATTGAATGAGATATTGTATCGCGTTTTATCAGTACCTCCAAGAATACTGAGATCATGATTCTGGATAAATCCATTTTCCACCATCATACGCTGGTAGTCTGTGGTTCTTCCTGCGGCTATTGATTGCAGTTCAACTTCTTCAAAAAGTTTTTCATCTGCCTGCGGATCACTGTCATTATACAGACCCACAGCGCGTCTGGATTCACGCTTGTATTCAGCGTATTCCGGTCCGTCAAAAATATCAGCATACTTGAAAATCTTTGATACACCCAGATAAGTGCTGTAGTTAACCGTGGTGCCCCCTGACTTACCACGTTTTGTTGTTACGATCACAACGCCGTTTGCACCCCGGCTTCCATAAATGGCTGTTGCTGATGCATCTTTTAATACATCCATAGATTCAATATCATTCGGATTGATATCGTTAAAGCCACCGGTGATGGGTATACCATCAACAACATACAAGGGATCATTACCTGCATTGAATGATCTGCGGCCGCGTACACGCACCTGTACACCTGCACCGGGTTTGTTTCCCTGGTTCACAACGTAAACGCCGGCAGCGCGACCCTGCAGCATCTGAGGAGCATTTGTTACAGGAACTTCCCGTAATGATTTTTCAGAAATGGATGAAATGGCACCGGTAATGTCTTTCTTGCGTTGGGCACCATACCCAACAACGATCACATTTTCAAGCACTTTATTCTCGGCTTCAAGCTGAACCTTGAAGTCAATCTCATTGCCAACAGGTACTTCCTTTGAAGCATAACCAACAATCGAGAACACAAGAACCTCGTTACCCTTGCGTTGAATGTTAAGCGAGAATTTTCCATCTGCTCCCGTGTTGGTTCCGGACTGCGAACCCTTCAGAAGCACAGATACATTGGGCAGACCTGCTCCTGTGGAATCTGTTACTTTACCGGTAACAACGGTCTGTGCAAAAGTTAATAACGGTAAACAGCAGACGAAGATGAGTATAAGCAACGGCTTACCTCTTTTGAATGGCATGGTTGGCATAAACAATCGATTATTGGTAATAAAATGGCTGTGTTAACCAGGGCAACGGCTACAGATCAGGAAAGCCGGCACAACGTCTCAAAAAAAGACAGGGAGTGATGGCAAGTTAAGGGGAGCTACTTAGTGTTTCAGAAAGATGAAGATAGTGTTAACGATATTAACAAAGACCTATGTCAGTATTGTTTCGCAACAAATATTTACGAAAACGTTTTTGTAAACTGCATATCTTTAAACAAATGAGAAGAGTGAATTTTTATCATAGGTTCATTGGCTGCTTTTTGATCTTAACTGCAGGTTTCTTCGGGTCATCATATTCGCAAACGATCCCATACTGGATGCAGGGTAAATTCAGGGATGATTACCGCATAAACTATATGCTTACAGACACTCTTTGGTTTCAATTACCAAATGCTAAATTTCATATACTTAAATGGAACCTGGAAGAAGAATACATCATTGCAGGAAATGATACTGCAAATCCTGGTGAACAGGGATTGTTCACCAGGATCGATTATATGAAGTTTGAAGGAATGGCGCCGTATCACTGGGGTTTTTGTCTGACGGAATACAAGGCTGCGAGCGCGGAGGACGCCTCAAAGAAACCGCCGCCGGATCGTAAGAATCCACGCAAAGGATGTAACGGATTTCCGTTCTCGAGAATGCGTAGAAGCTGGTAGCTTACTCCAGCGTATTATCAATGGTGATTAATATCTTATCGATCTTGTTCTCATCCATGTCAATCACCTCAAATACAAATTGTTTCCAGATCACTTTTTCTCCCGTTACCGGAATATGGTTCAACTGGTAAAGTATCAACCCGCCCAGCGTATTGTAATCTCCGCTGTTCTCTTCCTGTGAAATATCGAAAAAGTGAAGGAACTCGAAAAAGGGATACTGACCATCAGCGAGCCATGAACCATCATCTCTTTTAAGAATCTGATATTCATTTTGATTGTATTCAGTTGAGTCTCCAATAAGCGCATCAACTATATCATCCATACTCACCATGCCTTGAACAATGCCGTACTCATCCACTATAAACGCGTAGTGCAGTCGTTGCTCCTTGAATTTTTCAAGCATCTTATACACTGGTGTATTTTCGTGAACCATTAGCGGTACACGCAGATAATCTGCCAATTTAAAATCTGGTTCTGAGATGTCTTTCGGAAATAAATCCTTTACCGAAACAATACCCAGAATTTTGTCAAGACTCTTTTCAACTACGGGATATACTGAATGGATCTCATTGGCGGCTTCCGCACGGATCGCTTCAAGACTATCATTTATATCGAAATAATACAGGTCGTTGCGATGCGTCATTAGTTGGGAAACCTTCCGGTCGCCCAGAGCAAACACACGCTGTACGATACTTTGTTCAATCTGTTGTATCTCTCCACCTTCGGCACTTTCCTGAACAATTGCCTTTATCTCCTCTTCACTTACGATACCTTCCTTCTGATTTTTTAGTCCGAGGATACGAAGAAAAAGATCATTGGTCCTGCCAAGCAGCCAGATAAAGGGTTTTGTGATGATGCTGATAAAGGTCATTGGTTTTGCCACAGCAGCTGCAATGGTTTCCGGAAACATCAGCCCGATCCGTTTTGGGATCAACTCACCAAATACAATCGAGAAGAATGTAATGATGATCACAATAATTACTACAGAAACTGTTTTTGCATATGGCGCAATAACTGCGATCTTTTCGAGTGAATGTTGCAGATCCACAGTGAGCCTGTCTCCGCTGAAAATACCTGTCAGTATCCCGATCAGCGTGATTCCGATCTGCACTGTTGATAAAAATGTATTTGGATTATTTGCAAGAGCGAGTGCGCGTTTTGCATTTGAGTTTCCTTTTTTCGCAGCGCTTTCAAGCTTAAACCTGCGCGATGAGACGAGTGCAATCTCGCTCATTGAAAATATTCCGTTGAGAAGGATAAGAAAGATAATTATAAAGATCTCCATATAAAATGTAATTCCACACCGCGGGTGTGGTGATGTAAATAGAATAATTGTAAAGCTGATAATGAATCAGGCCCTCAGGTCAGGTATTTGATTCGATGTTCCCTGTAAAATAAAAAGAGAAAAAGGTTTCGGTGGTTTTGTTTTTGGCAATCCTTTCGTCATTACCCAAATCGGAAGTGAAGCCGGAGTCGCCTGTAAATTTTTCAATCAGCATTTCCCAGACTGAATCAACATCGTCAATCACCCCGGTGCCTGCAAAATTATTGCCGGTAGCGATAGAGTCTATGTCGACGCTATTGTTTAACATCAGCGCCGACAAAAAAATAAAAAGAATATGCTTCATTTGTGATTGGCGCAAAATTAGCGATTTGGGGGCACAATCACCACCCAATACCGTAATCTTCACCATGATTACTGCTTCCGCCCCAGAGGGAACCATGTTCCCAATCAAAATAGATCGCATTGATAGGTCCGCTGGATCGGCCGGTAAACCGCAGATTATATCCCATAGCCTTCAGTTCCCCGCGTGTTTTTTCAGGAGTTGCCGACTGCAACACGATATTACCCGGCCTTGGTTGCCTGTCTTTTATTGTTGAACCACCCAGCGATAACCAGAGCTGATCTGAATTGATATTAGCCGCTTCAGTAGCCTGCTGAACCGTCATTCCAAATTCAACCATATTCAGGAAGAATTGAAGCAGGTTCTGATCCTGAGTGTCTCCACCCTGAACCGCAAATGAAAGGAAGGGCTTGCCATCTTTTAATGCAAGCGACGGTGTAAGCGTAACGCGTGGTCGTTTGCCTGGCTCTATAACATTGAATGGGCTGATCGTTGAATCAAGCACAAAACTCTGGAGACGCTGACTCATTCCGACCCCGGTTTTGCCCGCAATACAGGCTGGTAACCAGCCACCACTTGGTGTGATGGAAACAACCCAGCCTTCTTTATCTGCTGCTTCAACAGAAGTTGTACCGCGCCAGAGACGATCATTGTACAAGCTATCATTGCTGATCATATTCGCCGCCCAGTCATCCTGGTTCAACGAGGTTGGTTTTTCAACAAAAGTAGTCACATCATGTTTTGGTGTTGCTCCGCCAGGCTGACCATTACCGGTACTATCGGTGAGCAATAAACGCTTTTTAAGTAGTTCTGTATAAGGATTTGTTCTTCCTTCAAAAGGGTAGGGATCTCCCGGTGCTGCAAATGCATCGTTTTTAGTTTCGTTTATGAGTTTGATCCTTTCTTTAGCGTATTCCTTGCTTAGTAAACCTTTGATAGGAGATTTTGGTTTGAAATAAGGATCTCCATAATAGAAATCACGATCAGCAAATGCAAGATTCATTGCCTGGTAAACTGTGTGGATATATCGCGTGCTGTTATAACCCATTGCTTTCAGGTCGTAGTTCTCAAGCAGGTTAAGACTTTGCAACAGTGCGGGGCCCTGCGTCCATTCCTGCAGCTTGTAAACATCGATGCCTTTATAATTTACATGCAGCGGTTCTTCTTCTATCGGTTTCCATTTTGCAAGATCTTCCAATGTGATCAGACCACCTTGTTCCTGGCAACCCCTTACAAATTCTTTTGCGATATCACCTTTGTAGAAACGATCAAAAGCCGCGAGGATGGCCTGTTTGCGGGTCTTCTTGTTTTTGAGTGCTGATTGTTCTGCTTCTACAAGTTTTGTAAGTGTTTCAAGCAGATCTTTCTGAACAAAGATCTCACCGGCTTCGGGAGCCTCTCTTTTTTCACCAGGATGTGTGAGGAAAACAGCTTTGCTATAGGGCCATTCCCTGATCCTGGCTTTGCCTGATTCAATACTTCTTGCTGTCTGATTATCGATCGGATAACCTGCTGCGAGTTGCATGGCTGGTTCAAGCACTTCTTTCAGACTCATTGTTCCATATTCTGAAAGCATGTGACAGATACCACCCACAGTTCCCGGTGTAACTGCTGCAAGCGGACCATATTCAGGAGGAAAATTATATCCTTTGTCTTTAAAGAATTTTACGGTTGCGCCTGTTGGTGCTACACCAAGTGCATTGATTGCAATAACTTTTTTTGTTTTTGGATTATAGATCAGTGCCTGTGTTTCACCACCCCAGCTTAATACATCCCACATAGTACATGTGGCCGCGAGCATTGCGCAGGCAGCATCCACAGCGTTTCCTCCACGTTGAAAAGTGATCGCACCGGCAGTTGCAGCGAGTGGTTTACCTGTTATCGCCATCCAGTTCTTTCCATGCAAAGGTGGTTTCTGTGTGGGCTGTGCATGAACAGAAATAACTATATTTATCGCGATCAGAGATATAAATATTCTTTTCATTTTGTGGAGTTGTTGCTGTTGCTGATGTTCCAAGTTAAGAATTCTATCATGAATCTATTCTACTATCGCGCTGATAGCGGGAAATAACTCAAATAAAAAATCTGCTAATACGATGATCCGTTTCCTTTTGATCTGCTCTATGATAATTTGCTCCGCGAAAGCACAGCTTTATGTAGCAGATCCTTTTATTCTAAAAGTTGATCAGACTTATTACCTGTATGGCACGGATGATAAAAATGCAGGCGGAGGTTTCCCGGTGTATACCTCCACTGATATGATCCATTGGTCAGGCCCTGCGGGTAAGGCCGCGGGCGGACTCGCGCTTGCAAAAGGGGAGAGCTTCGGAACCAAAGGATTCTGGGCACCGATGGTCGTGACTTATAAAGGCATGTTTTATATGTATTATACAGCTGATGAAAAAATAGCTGTTGCAACGAGTGAGTCACCGCTTGGACCATTCAGGCAGACAACATTTCAACCTATCATCGGTGGAACCACAAAAGAAATTGATCCGCATGTGTTTATTGATGAGAATGGTCAGAAGTTTATTTATTTCGCACGCCTGATCAACGGGAACAGAACTTATGGCGCAGAGCTGAACGATGACATGCAGACCGTCAAAGAAACAACGATCGTTGAATGTATCAGTTATTCGCAAGCATGGGAAGTTACATCCGGAAAAGAATGGCCCGTGACTGAAGCTCCTGCAATGATCAAGAATCAGCAGAAGTATTACCTGTTTTATACCGGTAATGATTTCAGAAGCCCGGCATATAATGTCGGATTTGCTGTTTCAGATTCACCGCTTGGTCCCTTCAAAAAGTTTGATCACAACCCGGTCATCAAACAGGACCAGGTTGTGCAGGGCACTGGTGGATGTGAGTTTGTAACCAATTCAGACAATGAGTTGATCATTGTTTATCACGCTCACAATGCACCAGGAAAACCCACTCCAAGAAAAACAGTGATCAGTAAAGCCATGTTTTTTGTGGAACAAGGCTCAGATAATATTATTTTTAAGGTTTCTGACAAGAAAACATTTTTAAAACTTCAAAAATTGCCATGAAATTTCTCAGACTATTAGCGGTTGCAGCTATCTGTACCACGATGCAATTCTGCGGTTCGCCGGAAGAAAAAACTACAGAAACATCAAAGCCGGATTCTACCTCAACTTCAACAGGTCGTGCTATCTGGACCAAAGAAAAGGCTAACGAATGGTATGCGACTCAGCCCTGGCTGGTAGGTTGCAATTTTATTACATCAAATGCGATCAACCAGCTTGAGATGTTCCAGGCTGAAAGTTTTGATACTGCCACTATCGATAAAGAACTTGGATGGGCAGCATCAATTGGTATGAATACCGTACGTGTTTATCTGCAGGATCTCTTATGGACAACAGACAGCACAGGTTTCGTCAGCAGACTGAATACATTCCTCGCGATCGCGAAGAAACATAATATCAGGCCTTTGTTTGTATTGTTCGATTCGTGCTGGGATCCATTCCCTAAAACCGGCAAACAGCGCGATCCTCAGCCACATGTACATAACTCTGGCTGGGTACAGAGTCCGGGTCTTGAGATCCTGAAAGATACCAGTAAACAGGGTCCTCTCGAAGGCTACGTAAAGGGTGTTGTTGGTGCTTTCGCTAAAGATGATCGTGTTTTGGGTTGGGATGTGTGGAATGAACCAGATAATCCAAATGCATCAGCATATGGTAAGGTAGAACTTCCTGAAAAACCAAATTATGTGCTGCCATTGCTGAAAAAAGCATTTGCATGGGCACGTGCTGCCAATCCTTCTCAGCCACTTACTTCTGGTGTATGGAAAGGAAACTGGTCAAACGCTGATTCACTTACACCAATTGAAAAAACACAGATCGAAGAATCCGATGTGATTTCATTTCACAATTATGAGAATGCTGCCGAATTCCAAAAACGCATAGACTGGCTCACACCTTATGGCCGTCCATTACTTTGTACTGAATACATGGCAAGAGGAAACGGAAGTTTCTTCAAAACAACATTGCCACTGGCAAAAAAATATAAGATCGCGGCTTATAACTGGGGCCTGGTTGATGGCAAAACACAAACCAAATATGCATGGGATAGCTGGAACAAGAAATATACAGCTTCCCCGAAACTCTGGTTCCACGAGATCTTCCAGAAAGACGGCAAACCTTATGATAAAGCGGAGACTGATCTTATCCGTAGTCTGACTGCCGCATCAGGTTCAAAACCAGCTGACAGCACTTCGACAAAGCTGTAAATTCGGTTGCAATCTAAAAAGCGGGAACCGCATGAATTATGATGCGGTTCC
>JBEVNF010000306.1:0-12403 GCA_040508255.1 Flavitalea sp. | reverse complement strand
CAAATTGATTTTCGCATCTCGCGTTCACCCACTTCCCCCAACCTTCTGCCAGACCCTTGATTTCGTTCTCCGATAACCTGCCTTCCCTGATTGATGTGTAAATCACTTTAGTTTTTCTTTCAGCTGAAAGTGTATTGGTGGCAGTAGCTTCCTTTGATGTCAAACCTCTCGACTTGCTTATCGCTGCCGTTGCTTCAGCGCTCATTGCATGAGATTCATAGAAAAAATAGACTGAAGACACCGGGTTCGGGGAAAAGCCCATAACAGCGATCAGAATGGCTGTAGCAAGTACTGATTTCATAGTAATAAAGTTTAATCTGAATTTACCTCCATTCCGACACATCTGAACATCATTAAACAAGATTAATCCGGTAAACCTCTTAAAACGCCAAAAGGGTTCCGCTTTCGCGAAACCCTTTCGGTTGGTATAACTTCAACACCCTTGTATTATCCCTCTGTATCGAGTTTAAATACGATCGGTTGTTTCTTGTATGATTTTACCTGGCGACCGTTCTGAACGGCTGGTTCCCATTTACCGCTCTTCTTGATAACTTTCACAGCAGCATCGTGCAATTCTTTCGGACCGCTGACAGCAGCAACGTCAGATACGTTACCTTCTTTATCAACGATGAACTGTACTACCACAGTACCCTGAATTTCGTTATCAATTGCATCCTGGGGATACTGATTAGCGAGGTTCTTGTTAAGGAACCTTGCCCATGCTGCAGGACCACCCGGGTATTTAGACTCGATTTCCACCTTTGTAAAGGTCTTATCGTAATCTTCTTCTACCTTTTTAGGAGCTTCTACAACACCTTTACCGTCATCGATAGGCGGAGCAACGATACCGTCGTCCTTGATACCTGCCTGGTTAACGATAGAGATCTTCGCATCTTCCAGTTTTTCTACTTCTGGTGGCTTTTCATCTTCCTTCACTTGTTCATCAGGAACAATCTTAGGAGGGGTGAATTTTGCCATTTCCACTTTTGGTGGTTCTGGTGGTTTTGGAGGAGGTGGCGGAGGTGGTTCCTCTGGCTTTTCCTCTTTAACGGCTTCCAGTTCTACGTCTGCTACCACTACTTCCTTGGCAACCTCTTCATCCCCGAAATTATTTGCCAGCACGAAGCCAACAAACAACAGGGCGAGCAATGCAGCCATGGAAACAATCGCAATGGTAAGGCGCTTGTTGTAAGTTTTGCGTAATTCATAAGCGCCATATTCCTTGTTTCTTCCCTCGAAGATAATGTCAAGGATGTCGGCACTCATAATCTTATTTACATCCATGTGTTGAAGTGTTTGATATTATGATTCAATTCCGTGGGATTTCCACACGAAAAATGCGAAATTATTTTCCTTCGCTTGCCTTTACCAGTAAAAGCTCGGCCTCGGCGATGTCAACCATTGCGTAGCGTTTTACTTCGCTGATGGTCATTTCGTCAAGCATATCAACAGTGTTTACAAACTTAGATTCAGCGGTTGGTTTGATAACTACCACGAAATCATCGGGTTTTGTAGCTTTTTTCTTATTGATGATCACTTCTCTCACATCCTTGTAGTTGGTCGACTTAAAGTTCGAACCATCCGGAGCAAGAGTGCCCTCATAATAGAAAATCGTGTTGTTTTTGCCAAGCATAATGGTCAAAGCACCAGATTCCTTCGCTTTATTTTGCTCCTCCGGCTTGTCGGTATCCTTAGGAAGGTTAAACCGCATAGACGTTGGTTCACTCATGGTAGTGGTGAAGATAAAGAAGGTAATAAGCAGGAAGCCGAGATCCACCATCGGTGTAAGATCCACTTTCGTGGACGCTTTTTTCGTCTTCTTTACGCCAGGTCCTTTCTTATGCCCACCCCCACCGGAGGTATCCATTTCTGCCATAAAACAATGATTTTGTTGTCTTTAATGTTGTTTAGGTTATTTTGATTCCTGAACGGCGCCTCGCTTGGCATTTGTATTATACAATTCGCTACCCAGCGGAACGTTTTCAGGATCAGTGATGGTCTGGAATTTCAGCGCATCATTCTTTTTGAAAGCGTCAATAACACCTTTAAAAGAAGTGTAGAGTGAGTTCTGATCACCTTTTACCATGAGATTCATTTTACTGCCTTCAAACGCGCTTTTTGCAGCCGCGATCCAGACAGTCATCTCATTGTTCAATGTGTCAGTAACAGGAATTCCAGCCTGCTTTGCACCTTTGATCTGTTCAGCGCTTAATCCGAGGTACGATTTCAATTGATTGAAAGGTACACCGACGAAAGATCCGCTTCTCATGAAAGCTTTCTTTTCAGCATCTGTCAGACCCAGTTTGCGCTGTTCGTTCACAATGTCAATCGTCTTCTGTTTTTCCTCGCCGTTATCATCCGAAATAGAGAAGTAAACCTTACCCTCTTTATCGATTGTTACCAGTGCAACATCCTTGGTTTCGGCTGCTTTTGTCTGAACCGACTTTGGAGTGGTTACAGAAAGTGCCTCATCAGGTTTGAAACTGGTGGTCAATATGAAGAACGAAAGCAACAGAAAAGCTACATCGCACATCGCAGTCATATCAACACTGGTGCTTTTTCTTGGAACTTTTACTTTAGGCATGTCTTATAAATTATGTTTCAATTAGAGATTCAATGTTGGCCAATTTCCACAAAACCAGAACTAAAAAGTTATGTTAAGGGAACCGTTACAAAATTATTTGTAAAGGGTAGCGAAACTCTGAGTCAAAGTGAAACCTGATTCATCGATACCGTAAGTGATACCATCGATCTTTGTAGTAAAGATGTTGTACATGATGATAGATACAGCAGAAGTACCGATACCAAGAGCTGTGTTATAAAGCGCCTCAGAGATACCACGTGAAAGTTCAGCAGCTGCAGAACCACCACCTTCAGCACCAAGAGCAGAGAACGAAGTGATCATACCGATTACAGTACCCAAAAGACCAAGAAGTGTTGCAACAGAAGCAAGAGTTGAAAGGAACACCAGGTTCTTCTCAAGCATTGGCAGCTCAAGAGCAGTAGCTTCTTCAACTTCTTTCTGAATGTTCAATACTTTTTGCTCAGTTGACAGTTCAGTGTCAGTGATCATTTCTTTGTACTTACGGAGGCCGGCTTTCATTACATTACCAACACTACCTTTTTGCTTGTCACACTCAGCGATCGCCTGATCAACATTCTTGTTAGCCAGGTGATACTGCACTTTACGGATGAACTCAGCGATGTTACCACTACCGGTAGCCTTGCTGATAGTCATCAATCTTTCAATTACGAACACTACAACTATAAGGAAGCACGCAATAAGAATTGGTACGATAATACCACCTTCATACATCTTTACAAGTCCTCCGATAGGTCCTTCATGTTTAGGCCAGAAACCACCATTAGGATCAGGTTTTGAAAAGTTACTTGCATTACCCAATACAAAACGCCAGATGCCATATCCACCAAGGATACACAGAAGCGGTGCAACCCACGAAATCGAATTGCCTCTTTTTTTCGGTTGAACAGATGTACTACTCTTTGCAGCAGCGGTTGCAGTTGGTCTAGTCTCAGCCATGATTGTTTGTTTTTTTAGTTGTTTAAAAATTGACCTTATGGATAGATTAAAAAATGACGCTTTTTAATAAATAAAACCACTTTTTATTTAAGTGGTAATGGAACATTTTGACTGCTAAATTAATTTCACTTTAAAGGACGGGGTTCACAAGATAAGGATTTTCGCAAAAGCCTGTCGTAAATGTAGGCAATTGTCTGAAATATTATATGGCAATATAAAGACTTAATTTAAAAACAAATTAACAACGCTGATTTTTTTTCTCGACGCCCTGAACCGCAAGCCCATAGAGCGCTTTTTACTATCTTCACCCACTAAAATTTTTATTTTATATATGTATCAAAACTACTGTTTAAAGAAAGCCGTGCTGCTTGTTGCGCTTACCGGCAGCCTGCTGAGTGCTACCTCTCAGGACCGCCGAAGGTCACCCGCAACGCCGGCCACACCTGCGTCAGACACTACCAAACCAAAAACCCCTGCCATGCCTCCAAAGGCAGGACCAAAGGCTTACAAAGAGATCATCACTTCAAAGGCCGTTACCCGTAAAGGCCTGTTCAACGTTCACAAGATCGAAGACAAATACTATTTTGAATTCGGTGATTCTATCATGAACCGCGATATCCTTATCGTGAACCGTATCTCAAAAGCGCCTATCAATACACGCGCTGGCTTCATGGGCTTCGCAGGTGATGAGATCAATGAAAATGTGATCCGCCTTGAAAGAGGACCAAACAACAAAGTATTCCTTCGCAATATCTCGTTCTCCGTTTATTCAAAGGACTCAACAAAGCCTATGTATAAAACTGTGCAGAACTCAAACATACAGCCAATAGCTGCAGCATTTGATGTAAAGGCTTTCAGCCAGGACAGCGCAGGTGTTGTAATTGATATGACAGATTTTATCACCGGAGATAATGACATCTTCTTCTTTGCACCATCCATTAAATCTGCATTAAGAATTGGTGGTGTGCAGGCAGACAAGTCTTATATCGTTGATGTTAAGTCTTTCCCAATCAATACAGAGATCGTAACAGTTAAAACCTATTCAAAATCTCCGGCTCCTTCACTGTTCCCTGGTATGGCACCTGCAATGCCTGCAGGTAACGCTACTTTCGAACTCAATACTTCTATCGTTATACTGCCTAAGGTGCCAATGCGCCCAAGATATTATGACGACAGGGTTGCTTATTTCTCAACTGAATTTACAGACTTCGACGCAGATCCGCAAGGGGTTAAGGATATCTCTATGGTAACACGCTGGAAACTTGAGGTTAAGCCTGAAGATCTTGCCAGGTTCAAAAAAGGTGAGCTCGTCGAACCCGTGAAGCCGATCATCTACTATATAGATCCTGCAACTCCGGAAAAATGGGTTCCATTCCTGATCCAGGGGGTTAACGACTGGCAAAAGGCTTTCGAGAAGGCTGGCTTCAAAAACGCTATCATGGCGAAGAGGGCACCAACACCGCAGGAAGACAGTACCTGGAGCCTTAACGACGCAAGATTCTCTGCTATCGTTTACAAACCATCTGATATTCCAAATGCAATGGGTCCTCACGTACACGATCCGCGTAGCGGAGAAATACTGGAATCTCACATCAACTGGTATCACAACGTAATGAACCTTCTGCGTAACTGGTACCTGATCCAGGCTGCACCAAGTGACCCTAAAGCACGTAAGGCTCATTTCGATGATGAACTGATGGGTCAGCTGATCCGCTTCGTATCATCACATGAAGTTGGTCACACACTTGGTCTTCCACACAACATGGGTTCTTCATCTGCAACACCGGTTGAAAAACTTCGTGACAAAGCTTATGTTGAGGCAAATGGTCACACAGCTTCTATCATGGACTACGCACGTTTCAACTATGTAGCACAACCTGAAGATAAGATCGGACCGGATGGTCTTTACCCACGCATCGGTGATTATGATCTGTGGTCGATCGAATGGGGTTACAAACCAATCCCCGATAAAACAGAAGAAGAAGAGAAAGCAATTCTGAATGATCTGGTCAAGACCAAATTTGAAAACCCGCGTCTTCGTTTCTATCATTCTAATGGTGTTGATCCAAGAGCACAAACAGAAGATCTTGGCGACAATGCGATGAAGGCAGGCGAATACGGGATCAAGAACCTGAAATGGATTCTTCCACAGCTTCCGGGCTGGTTGAACGAAAAAGGTGAAGATTATACGAATCTTACTGACATTTATAATGAAATACTTGGTCAGTATAGCAGATATCTTGGTCACGTTGGTACTAACCTCGGTGGTATCATGAGCAGTCCAAAAACAACTGACCAGGGCGGACCGGTGTATGTTGTAAATTCAAAAGCAAAACAAAAAGAAGCGATCGCATTTATCCAGAAGAACCTTTTTGAAACTCCAACATGGTTGCTTGACAAAACAATTCTCGACAAAATTATCTCACCAACATCTGATCGCATCAGCACCTTGCAGGATAGCTATCTTGGAAGCCTGTTGAACAACGGTCGTCTGCAAAGACTTGTTTCATCTGCTAACCGCGAACCAGGTGCTTATCGTCTTGATGAGTATATGGATGATATCAAAAAAGGAATTTTTACTGAACTGGGTTCAAAGAAAGTGATCGATAACTATCGTCGTAATCTTCAGAAATCATTTGTTGAAAGACTTGGCAATATCGTTAATCCTGCACCGGCAGGTGGCGGCATGGGTGGTGCGATCATCTTTTCGTTCGGACCAGTGGTTGACGTGAAGAAATCAGATATCATGTCTGTTGCAAAAGGAACATTAAGATCCCTGAAGTATGAGATCACTGCAAGTCTTGCTGGTTACACAGACAAGATGAGCCGTTATCACCTGCAGGATCTGAATGAAAGAATTGAGAACATTCTGAATCCAAAATAGTATAGTACGTCAATAATTGAAAAGCGGTTAGGAAGGTGATCTTCCTGACCGCTTTTCAATTTCAGGGCTTTATAATTTGTTTTTGGGTTTTTGAAATCAACAGAATTGTTGAAACTGAAGTGGTGATTGTATTCGCAATAAAAAAAGGACTACCTGTTAGTTCAGATTGTCCTTTTCAATATCCGGGAGATTTTATTCATATCGCAGCGCTTCAATCGGATTCATCCTTGAAGCTTTATAAGCCGGGTAAAGACCGGCAACCAATCCTACTACAAAACATATCACAATACCAATGATCATCCATTGTACGGGCAATACAAAGCCGGTGTTCAATACCAGCGCGAAACTGTTACCCACCACAACTCCAAGCACTACACCAAACACAGCACCCATCAGACTGATCACAATTGCTTCAGATAAAAACTGGATGCGGATATTTCTTTCCTTCCCTCCTATTGCTTTGATGAGGCCTATTTCTTTTGTGCGTTCGGTTACTGCAACAAGCATGATATTCATCAAACCAATTGCCGCTCCGATAAGTGTGATCATACCGATTACAAGTGCGGCGCCGGTTAATCCGCTGAGGAAGCTCAGGAGCATCTCAACAAAACTGTCACTCTTATCAACCACAAAATTTTCATCTTCAGTTGTAGTGAGTTTCCTGATTGGTCTGAAAACCCCGGTTGCCTGGCCGATGGCGCCATCCATCAGGTTGAGATCATTCACCTTCACCTGGATAGAAAACGAAGCATTTGCATTTGAATTGAAAAAGCGTCGCACATTATTGTAGGATGTATACACTGCATTGTCAAGGCTGCGACCCATGGTGTTACCTTTTTCCGCAAGTGTTCCTACGATGCGAAACGGAATGTTATTGATCTTGATAACCTTTTCAATCGCGGAGGAGGGGTTTTTACCAAAGAATTTTTTAGCGATGTCAGAACCGACGATACAAACATTTCTGCCACTCTGTACATCCAGCGGCGTAAGATTACGACCCGCAGAAATATCAAAGCCATTGTGCAGCACATAATTTTCATCGGTGCCGTTCACATAAACAGTGGGGTTTGTTTTTTTGCTTCCCACGGAAACAACTGCATCTCTTGAACCAAATATTGTAATGGAAACTGTTGCTGGATAATCAAAGCTTTGTTTGAACTGCTCTGCGTTTTCTTTGGTAATTGGTTTGCCAAGGCTTGATTTCTTTTCTTTCTTCTGACCCTTCTTCTCGCTTTGAACTCTTGAATCACCGGGACCGAAAAAATTCCGTGGTTCCCGATAACGTATCGTGAAACCGGTTGCACCCATCGATGAAAAGCTTTCAATAAATTTCTGCTGCATTGCTTCGATAGCAGTCTTGATACCAACTAATGCCATGATACCAAAGGCAATGATTGCTACCGTGAGACCAGTACGCAGTTTATTTCCACGTACAGTGCGGAAAGCAAGTAAAAATGTATCAAGAAACTTCATACACCTAAATTAGCAATAGAAAACCAGCTTCCGAAAAAAGTTACATGAGCGGAGGATCTCTCTAGAAATACCAGAGCTTATTGATCAGCCATTCAGGGAACAGACCGAGGAAAACGATGAAAGCAGCCAGTGCGATCAGTTTCCAGCGGAACAGTGGCGTGGTTTGCACTTCCTGAACCGGGCCATCCTTGAAATACATAGCCTGGATCACACGGAAATAGTAGTAGGCACTGATTGCTGCGCAGATCACACCTACGATCACCAGCCATAGAACCTGTCCATTTTTTACCGCTGAAGACAGCATATAAAACTTAGCCATAAAACCAGCCGTTGCCGGGATACCCGCCAGTGAAAGAAGGAAAATAGTGTTGGTTGCTGCAAGTACCGGGTGATTTTTACCCAGCCCATTGTAGCCTTCGTATGTGTAGTCTTTTAACTTCAGTAAAACCGCGAACACGCCGATCGTGGCAAGACTATACGCCGCTGCATAATAAAGGATGCCCTGAACCGCCACATCGTTCAGCGAAACCAGTGCAAACATCATAAAACCAGCCTGCGCTATACTCGAATACGCAAGCATTCTTTTTACGCTTTGCTGGAAGATGGCAGTGATATTTCCGATGATCAGTGTAGCAGCAGCGATGATAGCAACAATAAGCTGCCATTGCTGATGCATTTGTCCAAAGCTTCCCTTGAATACACGGATGAATGCGATAAATACAGCAGCCTTCACGACGGTGGCCATAAATGAGGTGAACACAGTTGGTGCACCATCATACACATCCGGTGTCCAGAAATGGAACGGGGCAGCCGAAACTTTGAAGGCCATTGAGAACATCAGCAACAGCATACCCGCACTGAGCATTGGAGTCAGCGCACCGGTACCCATTGCAATAGTGTCCATATCAAAGCTCCCTTTTGAACCATAGATCAGTGTGATACCCATCAGCATGAGACCCGTTGAGAACGCTCCCATCAGGAAGTATTTCAGTGAAGCTTCATTACTTTTCAGGTTACGTTTATCAGCACCGGTAAGAATATAAAGCGGGATAGAAATGATCTCGATACCAAGGAACAACATCAACAGGTTGTTGAATGAGGAAGCGATGGATACGCCACAAAGTATAAAGAAGATCAATGCAAAATAATCAGGAAGATTGTTTCCGACTTTTTCCATGTCAGGTGCAGAAAGCAGGAAATAAACAAGCGTACAGCCAACCGCGATCGCATTGAAGAACAATCCGAAGCTGTCAAACGCAAGCATGTTGCGGGTATTGACATTAAAAAGCGGGTTACCACTCATGTCCATAATGACACCTGCCAGTAAAACAAGCACACCTGCGGTGGCAATGTTCCTGATCAGGATGTTGCTTTTCAGGAACACACCGCTGAACATCATCACTACGCCCCAGACTGCCGATATTATAATTGCATTCATAATTTATTCGCCGTTTCTCTTAAGCAGCAGCTTAAGGTTGTTTGATCGTCATTTTCATTATTACAGAATCAGCTACCGACTGCGTAAGCTCAAGCATCGGTTTTGGATAAACCCCGAACACAAGTATCATCCCGATGATGATGGCGAGTGCCAGTGATTCATTGATACGGATATCTTTTGTGTTTGCTGTAAGCGTATTAGTATTACCATAAAACACTTTCTGTATCATATTCAGCGTATAGACTGCTGAAAGTATGATACTGATACCTGCAATTGCTGTAAACAGGAAACTGTATTTTGATGCAGTTGATGTGAACACACCACTAAACATCAGGAACTCACCAATAAATGCGTTGGTGAGTGGTAGTGCAACATTTGCAAGCGCAACGATCACCAGTAATATTGTAAGCGTTGGTGCTTTCTGTGCAATACCGCCAAGTTCAGAAATCTTTCTTGTACCAAATTGTCTTTCGATCAGTTCAACCACGATCCACAACCCGATAATATTAATACCGTGTGCAAACATCTGGATCATCACACCCTGTATGCCGGTAACAGACGGAACGAATATCGCGAGACACATCAGGCCGATGTGAGCGATGGATGAATAGGCAACAAGTCTTTTGATATCATCCTGCCTTATCGCTATCAGTGAAGCGTAGATCATACCGATAACAGCAAGCATTGCCACTGTATCACCCCATGCCCATGATGCGAGTGGGAGTACCGGCGTGAGCCAGCGTAACACTGCAAAAACACCCATCTTAACCATGATACCGCTCAATACCATTGTGGTTGCAGTTGGCGATTGCTCGTAAGCATCCGGCTGCCAGGTATGGAAGGGAAATATCGGCATCTTGATCGCAAAAGCGATAAAGAACAACCAGAACAACCAGCTCTGCTGCGGGTAACCAAGGTTGAGATTATAGAAGGATTTAATTGAAAAACTATGATCCGGTGTCTGGAAATACAGGTAGATAATACCAACGAGCATCAGCAAACTTCCGGTGAAAGTATAAACGAAGAATTTGAAGGTGACTGGTATCCTTCTCTCCCCACCCCATTTTGAACAAAGGAAGTAGGTTGGGATAAGTGCAAGCTCCCAGAAGAAATAGAACAACAAAGCATCCTGGGCAAGAAACACGCCCATCAATCCTGCCTGTGTAAGCAGCATCAATGCATAAAAGCTATTGGCTTTTTCATATTTCGCGAACCAGGTGGCAATGAAGATCACAGGGAATGAAACTGCTGTCAAAAGGCAAAGCAATTGTCCCATACCATCAAGCTTCACTGCAAAACTGCTTCCGAGAAGCGGCTGCCATTCAACATCTGCCGCAAGGTTTGCGGGTGCTTTCAATATCGTAAGACCCAATATCGAGATCACAAAGGTTACAATGGCGGAAAACAGTGACCAGGCTTTGACACCGCTGTCGCTCTTGATAAAGAACGAGGCGAAGCCACTCAGTAAAGGAACAAGTATCAGTAGAACTGGTATCATATCAGCTTATGAAATCTATTAAGTAGATTATTTTCTTATAAAAAACTGCAACACAAAAAACACGAGTATGCCAAGCACCATCAGTAACACATAGTTTCCAACCTGGCCACTCTGCAGCAGTCGCACCTGGCGGCTGCCATATTGCAGGAATTTTCCAACACCATTTACCGCACCATCAATCACAGATCTTTCCATCACATTATTAAAGAACTTACCAAGTGCAGCAAGTGGTCTTACAATGATCGCGTCATACAATTCATCAACATACCATTTGTTGGCGAGCACTTTACCGGCACCTTCAAACTCGTTGAGTTCAGGTTTCCTGCTGAATCTGCTGATCGCGAAAAAGATAGCGATAAGTGCGATACCAACAGATATACCCATCAACATATATTCAGTACTGTGACTAAGATGGTGTGAATGTGAACTCTGGATTTTTACAGACTCAGCAAAGATTGGAGCAAGGAAATGCTCAAGCTGATGTCCACCCTCTGCAAATACGGCAGGAATACCTATAAATCCACCAACAACAGACAGGATAGCAAGCACAACCAACGGAACGGTCATAGCTGCAGGACTTTCATGAAGATGATGTTCCTGCTCATGTGTTCCCCTGAACTGACCAAGGAAGGTAGTGGCATATAAACGGAACATATAGTAGGCTGTCATCGCCGCACCTGCCACTCCAAGAACCCAGAATATCGGGTTCGCCGCATATGCAGCGGCAAGGATTTCATCTTTTGAAAAGAAACCACTGAAAGGAGGAATACCGGCGATCGCAATGCATCCAAGTAAGAACGTAAGATGTGTGACCGGCAATTTCTTTTTCAATCCACCCATGTTCCGGATATCCTGTTCATGATGCATAGCATGGATCACAGAACCTGCCCCAAGGAATAACAGTGCTTTAAAGAACGCATGTGTCATAACGTGGAAAACTGCGCCTGTGTAAGCACCAACCCCAAGACCAATGAACATATATCCAAGCTGACTCACGGTTGAGTAAGCAAGTACTTTTTTAATATCATTTTGTTTGATGGCAATGGTAGCAGCAAACAACGCTGTTGCAAGACCAACAATCGTTATTACCGTTTGCGTAGTTGGAGCAAGCGTATATAAAATGTTGCTACGTGCGATCATATAGATACCCGCGGTTACCATCGTTGCCGCGTGTATCAATGCTGATACAGGTGTAGGACCCGCCATCGCATCAGGCAACCACGTGTACAAAGGAATCTGTGCACTCTTACCGGTAGCACCAACAAAAAGGAGTAATGTGATCCCGGTGATATCTGTTTTAGAAAGTTTGTCGAACAAGTCAAGAACACCTGCATTATCCTGTGTATGATAGGTAACCGTTCCTAGTTTCGCGATCAGCCAGAAAATCCCAAGCAGAAAACCAAGATCGCCAATACGGTTCATGATAAATGCTTTCTTCGCAGCATTTCCATATTCGATATTTTTGAACCAGTATCCGATAAGAAGATAAGAACAAAGACCAACACCTTCCCAGCCTATAAACATGATCACATAGTTACCACCCATAACGAGCAACAACATCGAGAACAC
>JBEVNF010000302.1:0-6562 GCA_040508255.1 Flavitalea sp. | reverse complement strand
GACAGTCTCCAGATGTACGCAACAAAGCTCTACGATCTTCCTTCGTCGGAAAGCATCTACAAAGACGATCGCTTTTCTTCAACAATGAAGGAAGCGGGTGACATGCACGTATGGATCAACAACGAGCAGGCTTATGGCGGTCTTGCTGCAGGCATGCTTGGTATGATGAAAGTGAATGTGCTGATTGAAAAGAACGCAACAGGCATGGCGCTTAACTTTGACAACGGAAAGATCTCAGTTAAAACAAAACAATATTTCAACGACCAGGTACTGAAGGTGCTTGAAAAATACCCTGCAAAAGATATTTCTGCAGATGTTGTGAATCGCATACCATCCCAGAATGTTGTGGCTGCTTTTGTAATGAATTATCCGCCGGAAGGATTGAAAGAGTTCCTGAAACTCACAGGTCTTGACGGAACCGCAAATGCATTTCTTTCAGAAGTTGGTTACAGCATCGATGAATTTGTAAAAGCAAACAAAGGTGATCTCGTTGTAGCTGTGAGCGACATTCAGCCAAAGCCGGATTCAATTGTGAAAAGGATCAATGAAGATGGTATCGAAGTTTCTGAAAACAAAGGAGGCACTGATATGAAGTTCCTTTTCGCAACTTCAGTAAACGACAAAGCATCTTTCGACAAGATGATCGGCATCGTCGGATCAAAGATTGGCGACATCGCAAAAGATGGTCCTGCGAAAGGAATTGAATTCAGCATAAACGACAAGTGGTTCGTTACCTCGAATTCAAAACCCTATGTTGACCAGTTTCTCGCAGGCGGAAACAGCAAACAACCATTTGCTTCACGCATCAGCGGACATGCGTTCGGGATGTTCATCGATCTTCAGAAAGCTATTACTTCAGGCAGCACATTCACATCTGATAGTTCAGCAAAGGCTGTAGCTGATGCATCATTAAAGATGTGGCAGGATATAGTGGTAACTGGTGGAAAAATCAAGGATGGTGGAATGAGTTATGAAGCTGAGATCAATCTTGTTGATAAATCAACGAATAGTTTGAAGCAGTTGAATAAATATATTGACGTGCTTTCGTTACACAAAAAGTAACTCCTTCCTTTCCGATGAGGAGCATCACGCCGCCGGCGTAATGGGGAGCAGAAAACAACATCTCCGGTGAGAAAAAGGGCTTTCAATAAATCCTTGCAATGCTCGAACTAAAGCAGTTACTTCCAACATATTTCGATCGTGCAGTCAGCTCAGAGGTCTGGCTGCACGATCTTCGTTTTGAGAAAGGCGAACTGGTCGAAATAGTGGCGCCGTCGGGCAGCGGCAAAACTTCACTTATACATTTTCTTTACGGAATGCGTAAAGACTATTCCGGCAAGATCCTGTTCAACAACAAAGATGCATCTGCACTGGATCACGAAGCGATTGCACTGCTCAGAATGGATAAACTAAGTGTGGTATTCCAGGATATGCGTTTGTTTAACAGTCAGACCGTTCGTATGAACATCGAGCTGAAAAGACAACTTTCTCCTTTTCATAATGAATCGATGATCACTGAGATGGCGTCAGGGTTAGGCATATCTGATAAACTTGATAGTATTTGCGGCAACTGTTCATATGGTGAACAACAACGTATAGCGATCATTCGTGCATTGATGCAGCCGTTTGAGATCTTATTGCTCGATGAACCTTTCAGTCATCTTGACAACAACAACTCAGAAAAGGCAATGACCCTGATCCTGGAAGAAGCAGCTAAACGAAAAGCAACTGTTATACTCGCAGATCTTGAAAGAACCTCGTTCTACCCTCACACCAAATTGTTGCATCTCTAAAACGATCAGGTTGGCAGTTTCCTACAAAAATATCAGACCTCTGATTCAAAGCAGTACGAATAAATATTCGCGGGTATTCTCCTACATCGGGCTTGGTATCGGCGTGTTATTACTGCTTTGTTCTGTACAGATGTTCCTGAACATACAGGAACTGCTTGGCTCGAAATCACCCAAAAAAAACAACTTCGATTATATTTCTATCAGCAAGACGATCACCAACGAAACTATGGGAAGTCTTGACAAAAATCTTTTCCAGGAATCAGATATCAAGACAGTGGCATCCCAGCCTTTCATTGATGGCGTGGGACCATTGATCGCAAATCGTTTTCGTACACAACTCAGTATTGCGCGGATCATTCCTTTCAGTACCGATTTTTTTATCGAAGCTGTTGACAACTCTTTTCTTGATACAGTTCCCCCAAGCTTTAACTGGCAGCCGGGTCAGGAACTGATCCCCGTTATTCTCTCGTCAGATTTCATGGAGATCTATAATGTATTTGCTCCGGGTTATGGATTACCACAGGTTTCAGAAGCAACCGCATCACAATTGATCGTGAATGTAAATTGCTACGGCGAGAATGGAAAAGAACAAACCTTCAAAGCAAATATTGTTGCCTATAGCGATCGGATCAACTCAGTACTTGTTCCTGAATCTTTCCTTCAATGGGCAAACAAAGAATTTGGTAACGCTACTGATGTAAAGGCATCAAGACTATTCTTAAGAACAAAAGATGCAAACGATCCTGAGTTATTGAAATTTCTTGATACAAATAATTACAAAGTCAATAAAGACAAAACAAAATTCGGCCGCGTGAAGCAGGTGCTGCAGGGAATCTTTACAGGTCTTGGTGCATTTGGATTGATGGTGGTACTGCTTGCATTGATGTTGTTTTCTTTTTACCTGCAGTTAATGATCGCAAGAAGCAAAGACAATCTTGAATTGCTTATAACTCTTGGATATTCACCTGGCTGGTTGGCCCGAAAAGTATCAGGACAATTTGTTCCCGCTTATGTTATGATCGTATTTATTGCATTATTGGTTACACAACTTTTGCAATGGTCCTTCCATCATTTTGTGCTTGCAGATAAACCCGAACTTTCACCTTTGGTCAGCTGGATAGTCGTGGCAGTAGCAGTGATGCTTACAATTTTAAGTGTCCTTACAAACAATCGCATGATAAAACGATTGTTATTGAAGTTGTGATCAGTTAAGCAATCAATTCTGTAGCAATGTTCGGTACTGGTCCACTTTCTGTCGGTGGACTACTGCGACGACGTATTGCAAATTTTTTCCAGTAAGTGAGACTTCTCCATGCCCATTCAAAAGGACCAAACCTGAAAAACTTCATCCAAACCTGGCTGAATATTACCTGGAAGATCCATATCCCCCCCACGATGTAATAAATTTCATAACGTTCGAGTACTCCAAACCATCTCATACCAAAACCATCAAAGATGATCGCGCAGATTATGCTTTGCATAAGGTAATTTGTAAAAGCCATTTGCCCGGTATTGGCAAGAGCTGTAAACACCCCATTCATAAATCCGGCTTTGTATAATAAGGTCAGCAGGGATATATGTCCAAGTGCAAGAAACAATCTTCTCTCATCATAAAAATCAAATAATAGTTTATCAGCAAGATATGAGCGGTCGAAGTTAGAGGTGAAGGTCGCGCGGGCGATCAGGTAACTTAAAGTGATACCGATTGAATAACTGATGGTCATCAATACCAGGTAAAATTTTGCAGATCTTTCACCCGTCAGGATCCCCCATTTAAAGAAAGCCATTCCGAAAAAGAAAAATGCAATCACATCAAAGAAGTAGTTGTTGTAAAGCACCACACTCTGAATTTCTTTGTTAATATCTTTCAGATAAATCATCAAACCGAAATAACCTTTGCGGAATTCCTTAACTTCTTTGGCTGCATCTTTCTTTAGTGATGCCGGCTTTAAACGTTCATTCCTTGCTTCGTATTTCTGCTTATCTTCTTTTTGTTCGTCTGTGAGTTTTTGGTTTTTCTTCTCCAGCGCAACCGCATACTCGCCTTTTACACGATTATTCTTGGCTTCATAAAATTGTAATGTCTGTCGAAGATTTGCCATCAGCATTAAAAAGACGCCCAGCATCAGGAGGTATTTGGGTTTTACTTTTCTGAAAGGAAAAATGAAGAGGCCACAGATTGCATAGGCATAAAGTATATCACCCAGCCACAAAAAGATAAATGCATTAACAAGGCCGAATAACAATAACCAGATCAGCCTTCGATAGTAAATATCTGCCGGATAGGTTCCTTCATGCTTAGCTTCAAGCCTCAGCAACAACAAAATGGAGCCCGCACCAAACAACATGGAGAACATTCCCCGCATGGTGCCATCAAAAAACATATTCATCAGCCACCAGGCATAATAATTTGCACCTGTAACGTCATTGCGCACACGAAGATCATTTGCGACCTGGACCGGGAATGCGAAATAAGGCATGTTCATCAGCAGAATTCCGAGCACGGCAACACCACGCAAGGCGTCAATGATCCGAATCCGCTCGGATTGCAGGAGGGGTGAGGCTTGATTCATACTGGTGAGTTAAGGTAGTATGAATATAATTTATTTTAATCATATATCCCTTCCACAATCATAGCAGCTCCCTGCCCTACCCCCACACACATCGTGGAGAGTCCAAACCCTGCTTTTCTTCGTCTCATTTCGTGAAGCAGGGTTGTTGTGATCCGTGCGCCGCTACACCCGAGCGGATGGCCAATTGCTATGGAACCGCCATTCACATTCGTGATCTCGCCGGGCAGTCCAAGTTCATTCATACAAACAAGTGCCTGCACGGCAAATGCCTCGTTGAGCTCCGCCAGCGAGATATCATTTATTGTCAGTCCCGCCCGGGTCAAAGCCTTCCGGGTAGCTGGTATTGGTCCTGTTCCCATGATCGCTGGATCAACCCCGGCCACAGCCATTGAAACGATTGATGCAATTGGTTTTAGTCCAAACCTTTTCACGGCAGATTCACTGGCAAGAAGCAGTGCAGAGGCGCCATCATTGATTCCTGCTGAGTTCCCCGCAGTTACTGAACCGTTTGCTGCAAAAGCCGGTCTCAGTGCCGCGAGCTTCTGAAGATTTGTCTGGCGTGGATGTTCATCTGTGTGTACATAGATTTTCTCTTCTTTTCCACCCAATACTTCCACGCCGATGATCTCTTCTTTCCAGATGCCACGGCTCAGGGCATCAGCATAGCGTTGTTGTGAAGCCAAAGCATATTCATCCTGCTGCTGTCTTGAGATCTGCCACTGCGTTGCGACATTCTCTGCAGTTTCGCCCATTGAAAATGGGTAGTATTTGTCGGTCAGCTTTTTGTTTGGCAAACGCCAACCAATGGTGCTATCGACCATCTGCAGGTTCCTGTTCCATTTGCCACCTGTTTTCGGTAACACGTATGGAGCGCGGGTCATACTCTCTACGCCACCGGCAATAAACAGTTCGCCATCACCGCAGGCAATTGCCCTTGCCGCATCCATGATAGATTGTAAACCGGAGGCACAAAGCCTGTTCACTGTATTTCCCGGAACCGTAACCGGCAATCCGGCCAGCAAAGCCGACATACGCGCCACATTCCGGTTGTCCTCACCCGCCTGGTTGGTTGCTCCGGCAATTACATCCTCGATCTCATTGATGTCGATGGACGGGTTTCTTTCAATCAATGCGCGGATTACAAGCGCAAGCAGATCATCCGGGCGGATACTGCTAAGGGTGCCGCCATACTTTCCGATCGGGGTTCTTACAGCATCAATTATATAGGCTCTCTGCATCTCTGAAGTTGTAGGCTTTGAAAAATCATTGTTAAATGATGCACAGGATCAGCATCAAAAGACTCCCGTTGGGCAAATTTCGAAGCTGTAACTCAATAAACAATGGAATCCGGGAAGTTCAGTTTTGCCGGGAGCTTCTGGATCCACTAGAAACAGCGGACAATTTATTGTAACTTCGCGCCATGTCGGCGATCACGAAGAATATAAGGCAGATGGGATTGGAAGATCTCTCGGCTTATTTTGAAACACTGGGGGAAAAGAAATTCAGGGCCAGGCAAGTTTATGAATGGATCTGGACCCGCCAGGCTCATACTTTCGACGACATGACCAACCTCAGTAAAGAACTGAGGATCAAACTCAAAGAAAACTTCACACTTCCCGCGCTTACGGTTGATGCAACCCAATATTCAGAAGACGGTACAGTAAAAAGCAGGTTTCGCACGTGGGATAAACATCTTGTGGAAGGAGTGCTTATCCCGACCGACGAACGCAAGACCGCCTGTGTTTCCTCACAGATCGGATGTTCGTTAAGTTGTAAATTCTGCGCAACCGGCTACATGCAACGTCGCAGAAATCTTGATTTTGATGAGATTTTTGATGAAGTGGTACTGATCAACCAGCAAAGTGAAAAGGTTTATAACAAGAAGCTGAGCAACATCGTATTCATGGGTATGGGTGAGCCTTTGCTCAACTATAAGAATGTGCTGAAAGCGATCGAGCGTATCAGCGCACCGGACGGACTTGGAATGAGTCCGCGTCGTATCACCGTTTCTACTGCCGGTGTTGCGAAAATGATCAAACAACTGGGTGATGATGGTGTGAAGTTTAAACTTGCATTATCATTGCACGCAGCAAACGATACCAAGCGAAACGAGATCATGCCGATCAACGAAAGCAATAACGTAAAGGCACTGATCGAAGCGCTCAATTATTTTTACAAGAAAACAGGTAATGAGAT
>JBEVNF010000269.1:0-7270 GCA_040508255.1 Flavitalea sp. | reverse complement strand
ATCGTGAACGATGACTTTAATAAGATCGCATGGATGAGCGGATCCCTGGTATTTATTGTTCTGCTGATCACTTATGGTCGCATTGAACTTGCGTTGGTTTCGTTTATACCGATGATGATCACATGGATCTGGATCCTTGGATTGATGGGGATGCTGGGTATCAGTTTTAATATTATCAACATTATTATTTCGGCATTGATATTCGGTTTAGGCGATGATTACAGTTTGTTTATTATGGACGGCCTGATACAGGAATATAAAACGGGGAAGAGGAATCTCTCTTCTTTTAAATCATCCATAGTGTTGTCGGCCATCACAACGGTGGCGGGGCTTGGTGTTCTGGTATTTGCGAAACATCCGGCTTTGCAGTCTATCGCGCTGGTTTCGATCATTGGTATACTTAGTGTCGCGTTGATCTCGCAGGTGCTGATCCCATTTCTTTTCAAGCAGCTGATCACAAAAAGAACAAAAAGAAAGTTTGCACCATGGACGGCGCTTTCATTGTTTATTTCATTATTTGCTTTCTGCTACTTTATTATAGGTACCATTGTTGTTACACTTATTGGTTTCCTGCTGGTGAAGGTGAATCCCTTCTTTAAAAAGCAATCGCGTTTTCTTTATCATCGTTTGCTGATGTACTTCAACAGGTCGATCGTTTATATAATGTTCAACTTCCGGAAAAGGATCATAAAACCAACGAATGATAAAAATGAAAGGCCGGCAGTTATTATAGCGAACCACCAGTCATTTCTTGATATACTTCACCTCACCATGCTGCATCCAAAGCTGATCATGTTTGTGAAGAAAGATGTTTATGATTCACCGCTGACGGGTCAGATCGCAAAAATGGCGGGTTATTATCCTGTTTCAACCGGTGGGGAAGAGAGTGTGGATGCTTTGAAAGAAAGGGTTGCAGAAGGTTACTCAATACTTATCTTCCCCGAAGGAACCAGAAGGGTGGATGGGGTGATCACAAGATTTCATAAGGGTGCCTTTTTTCTTGCAGAAAAACTGGGTCTCGATCTTCAGCCGGTCGTATTGCATGGCACAAGCATGACGATGACAAAGAATGATCTTCTTCTTAAAAATTCTCCGGTCACTTTCAAATACCTGCCCCGGATCAAGGCTGGTGATGAAACTTACGGTTCGGGCTACACGGAACAATCGAAACTGGTAGGCAGATATATGCGTTCCGAATACGAAAAGGTTAAATCGGTTACAGAAACCCCGGCGTATTTCCGCGAACAACTTATTTACAACTATATTTATAAGGGGCCGGTGCTGGAATGGTACATGCGGATCAAAACGAGGCTTGAAAACAACTATGAAATGTTTGACAAGCTGGTGCCCCGCAAAGCAAAAGTGCTCGACATAGGATGCGGATATGGATTTCTTGATTATATGCTGCATTTTATTTCAAATGAGCGTGCGGTAACCGGGATAGATTATGATGAAGAGAAGATAGCCACGGCAAATCATTGTTATCTTAGAAATGAACATCTGAAGTTCTTTGCTACTGATGCGATGGCTTTCGAGTTTGAAGAATATGATACGATCATCATGGCAGACATGCTTCATTACCTGCAGCCTGAACAACAGGAAGCGCTGGTCAATAAGTGTTGCAGTCATGTGAGACCAGGAGGTATAATTATCATCCGCGATGGCAACAAGGATCTGGAAGAAAGACATAAGGGTACAAAGCTCACAGAGTTTTTCTCAACAAAGCTCATAGGCTTTAATAAGACAACAGGGAAAGAGTTGTCGTTTTTATCCGGAAATTTTGTGAGAGAGATGGCAACGCGAAATGGATTTGAATGCCGGGAGATTGATGAAACAAAGTATACATCAAATATTGTGTTTGTGCTGACGAAGAACGCAGATATATAACTTTCATGAAAGATTTCGACGTCATAATAATTGGCAGTGGTGTTGGCGGTCTCATAACCGCAAACCTTCTTGCAATGCAGGGATGTCGGGTTTGTGTGCTTGAGAAAAACAAACAGGTTGGCGGTGCATTGCAGGTTTATGTTCGGAACCGGGTGATCTTCGATACAGGTGTGCATTACCTGGGTGGTCTTGATAAGGGACAGAATCTTTACAAAATCTTCGATTATCTGGGGATCATGCAGGGGTTGAAACTTAAAAAAATGCCGGAGATTTTTGATCGTATCATTATCGAAGGTGACGAAAAGGTTTACGAGCTTCACCAGGGTTATGAAAACTTTATACAAGGTTTACTGAAAGATTTTCCTGAAGAAGAAAATGGTATAAGAACTTATTGTGCAATGATGCAGAATGTCTGCAGCAAGTTTCCCCTGTATAACTTAAGATCAGGTGGAAGCTTTGAAGAGAAGTCAGAAGTAATGGATATAGACGCGCGTACCTATATCGACTCCATTACTTCCAATCAGAAATTAAGAGATGTACTTGCGGGCAATAATATGTTGTATGCCGGTCAGCCGGAGAAGACGCCGTTTTATGTACATGCGCTTATACTAAACAGCTATATCGAAAGCAGTTGGAAATGTGTTGATGGTGGTTCACAGATCGCGAAATTACTGGTCCGTAATATTACCAGGTTGGGTGGTGTGGTGAAAATTCATCGCGAGGTAGTAAAACTGACCGAGCAGGATGGCATTGTGATCGCTGCTGAGTTAAGTGATGGTTCAGTGATGACGGCGGATAAGTTTATTTCAAACGTGCATCCGGTACAAACCATGAAAATGGTTGGGAATTCGGTGATCAGGAATAGTTTCCGGAGCCGGATCAGCTCGCTTGAAAATGCGGTCTCTTCATTTACAGTAGATATAATCCTGAAAAAAGATTGTTTTCCTGCTCTTGACAGTAACTATTATTATCACAAATCAGGAGCAGCCTGGAATGGACCTTCCTGCCCGCCGGAAAACTGGCCAAATGTTTACGCGATATTCAAACCTGAATATTCAGAAAAGTTTGGAGGTACATCCGAAAAAAAGGACGGTGACAGGCAGGTGCAGAAATATGCACGGTCTATAAGTCTTCTCACATATATGAACTTCCACGAAGTTGCGGCATGGCAGGATTCGTTCAATACTGTATCGCGGGAGAAAAGCAGGGGGGAAGCCTATGAAGCATTCAAAAAAGAAAAGGCAGAAAAGCTGATCGAACTGGTTTCAGAAAAATTTCCATATTTAAGAGATTGTATTGATACCTATTATACCGCGACACCTTTGTCGTACCGGGATTATATGGGCAACAGTGATGGTACGATGTACGGAATTGTTAAAGACGTTGCGGATCCGCTCAAGACCATGATCTCTCCCAAAACCCGGATCCAGAATTTATTCCTGACGGGTCAGAACCTGAACATGCATGGCATCCTGGGCGTGGCTATGAGCGCACTCCAGACGATCGTTGCCATAACCGGCTCTGAAGCGGTTATTGATGATATCCGCGAAGGAAATCAACCCGTACCGGAAAAATCTCCTCAAACTATTTCATAGTATCTTCGTTAATCTGAAACGGAGAATATTTAAATGAGCACCAGGAAAGAAAAGAAACGTAGGTCAATCGGGAAAAGGATTTTGAGAGGTTTCCTGTTTTTCTTTGGCGGGATCGTAGTGCTGCTGATAGCACTGTTTATATATCTCGCAATCGTGTCAAAGGTCGATCCGCCGGAAGTTGCCGATCAGAGCAGTCTTTCGCTTCAGCGTACCGATATTGGCGGCGGAATGTACACGCTCGACAGCAGTTGGTTCCGTAAGAGTAAGTCCGGACTTTATGAATTGTATGTTCAGGGAGATCCATTCAGGATGGGTGTGGTGAACGGAAAACTTACCAAAGAACTTGTTGTTCGCCAGGAAGATCATTTTACTGAGCAGATCAACAAAATGATCCCTTCCAAATTCTATCTCCGGTTTTTGAAATATGTCGTGGGTTGGTTCAACCGTAAGCTCGACAAAAATGTGACAGAAGAATATAAGGATGAGATCTATGGTATTTCAACATCTGCTTCTGATAATTACAGTTATATAGGTTCCAAATATCAGCGCATTCTTAATTATCACGCCGCCCATGATATCGGTCATGCATTGCAGACAATGGCGCTCGTAGGTTGTACGTCTTTCGGTACCTGGAATGATCAGTCGGAAGACAGCACGCTGATCATCGGCCGCAACTTTGATTTTTATGTGGGCGATAAATTTGCGGAAGACAAGATCGTAGCTTTCTTCAATCCCACAAATGGTTATAAACTAATGACGATAACCTGGGGAGGATTTGTGGGAGCTGTTTCCGGCATGAATGAGAAAGGTCTAACGGTAACGATCAACGCCGCAAAGACTGATCTGCCCACCGGTTCAGCAACACCTGTTTCACTGGTGGCGCGGGAAATTCTCCAATATGCAAAAAATATTGAAGAGGCAATTGCCATTGCGCGCAAACGAAAGATGTTTGTTTCTGAGTCCTTCCTTGTAGGTTCTGCTGCTGATAATAAAGCGATCATCATTGAAAAAACACCTGACTCAATTGATGTATATGATCCAAAGAGAAATTCGATCGTATGTGCGAACCATTTCCAGAGCAACGGACTTGGTAAACTGCTTTCCAATGAACAACAGGTAAAAGAAAGTGCATCTCCTTATCGTTATGAGCGCCTGATGCAATTGCTTGATAGCAACGGTCGCAACAATGTTCAGAAAACCGTGAAGATCCTGCGGGATCAGAAAGGTTTGAATGGTGCAGATATAGGCATGGGTAATGAAAAAGCGATCAATCAGCTTATCGCGCATCATGCCGTTGTATTTGAGCCCGGCAAACTGGTTGCCTGGGTGAGTACTTCGCCATGGCAATTGGGGGAATTTGTAGCCTATGATCTTAATAAAGTTTTTGCGCTGAAAGGAAAAAAAGAAAACAGCGAAGTGATTGAAGAGCGGCTGACTATTCCGCCGGATTCCTTCCTTGTTACAAATGCGTTTCAGGAATTCGAAAAATACCGACGTTATAAGCAGCTGATTGCTGATGGTGCCACAATCAACCCGGATAGCCTGGTTGCAACTAATCCTAATCTTTACCACACTTATGCGCTGGCCGGTGATTATTGTTTTAAGAATGCTTCCTACGCGAAAGCGATCCGCTTTTACGAAACTGCGCTTACAAAGGTGATCGCCACAAAACCTGAAGAGGATCATATCCGTGCGAGGATCAATGAATCAAAACTTAAATTGAAGTAGCTTTTCCGCACAGTTTACAATTTGCCAACCTCCCGGAAAACGGTGCTTAGGTGTAAATCCTTAATATTGCAGACAAATTTGCGATATCATGAAAGGAGTTGGTATTGACATGATCGAAGTTTCGAGGGTTGCGACAAAAATCGGGAAAGATTCCGGTTTTCGCGAGATGGTCTTTTCGCCTGCTGAAATCGAATATTGCGAACCCAAAGCAAATAAGGCTGAACATTATGCTGCGAGGTTTGCTGCCAAGGAAGCATTCCTGAAAGCGATTGGTACCGGCTGGAAAAACGGTACCGCATTTCATGAAATTGAAGTGCGTAATGATGAAGAAGGAAGTCCTGAATTATTCCTGCTTGGCGAAACTGCAAAAACACTTGCCCCTCTTGACATCAAAAAGATTTTTGTTTCACTTTCACATCTTAAGGCAATTGCATCCGCGGTTGTTGTAGTTGAATAAAACAACGAACCCGCATGTATTCACCCGGAGCCGCATATCAATCGAGAGAATCAACAAAACAGATGCAGGAAAAGAAACTGCAGGATCTGCTTGCCTATGTAAATGCTGAATCACCATTTTATAAAGAACTGTTCAGTAAACATACTATTGATATCACCCAGGTCAGGACACTTGATGATCTTCAGAAGCTGCCATTAACAACGAAAGAAGATCTGCAGCAACGCAATGATGATTTTCTCTGTGTTCCAAAGGGAAAGATCGTTGAGTTCAGTTCAACCTCGGGTACGCTTGGGAAGCCTGTTACAGTAGGGCTCACGGAAGATGATATGCAGCGGCTCGCATTCAATGAATATCTTTCATTTCTCTGTGCCGATGGTACTCCTGGTGATATCTATCAACTGATGCTTACACTTGACCGTCAGTTTATGGCGGGCATTGCATACTATTCGGGTATAAGGAAAATGGGTGCAGGTATAATCCGCATTGGTCCCGGCGTTCCATCCATGCAGTGGGAAACCATCCTGCGATTGAAGCCAACAGCAATTGTTGCGGTTCCTTCCTTTATTGTAAAGTTGATCCAGTACGCAAAGGATCATAATATAGATATCAATTCCACGTCTGTCCGCAAGGCAATTTGTATTGGTGAGAATATCCGGAACACAGATTTCTCCTTGAATATTCTTGGAAAGAAGATCACGGAAGACTGGCGCATCAGGTTGTATTCTACTTATGCATCAACAGAAATGCAGACCGCCTTTACCGAATGTGGTCATGGCAGGGGAGGGCATTTTCATCCGGAGTTATTGATCGTTGAATTGCTTGATGAAGAAAATAAGCCGGTGCCTGCAGGTGTTGCCGGCGAGGTAACGATCACAACACTTGGGATCGAGGGAATGCCATTGGTGAGATACAAAACAGGAGATATCTGTATGTATTATGATGATACCTGCGCCTGTGGCAGATCTGGTATGCGTTTGTCGAGTGTGATGGGAAGAAAAAAGCAGATGATCAAATACAAGGGCACCACGCTTTATCCACCCGCTATGTTTGATCTGCTGAATGAAATGGAAGAAATCCTGGATTACGTGGTGGAGGTGTATTCGAATGAGATTGGTATGGATGAAGTCTTGCTGCACCTGGTGTCCATAAACAACAAGGAGGAAACAGATCGCAAGATCCGTGCTTACCTGCAGGCCAGACTGAGGGTGAGTCCACATGTAAAATATATTACTGCCCCGGAAATGCAGAAACTGCAGTTTCCGGAGAATATGCGCAAACCGCTCAAGTTCATCGATCGCCGCTGATCGCAGTTGATCTTAGTGAATCGTCATCAAGATAAACGGAAAGCGCAATTCATGACAGTAAAGCTGGTCTAATGTGGTTTGTTTCAATTACTTTTACATGTTTTGAGAATATATAAATAAATCTTATTTCCGGGTATGGTATTGATAGGAGGAAAACAGCTTACGCTTGAAGATTTCAACAGAATAATTTTTGACAACGTTCCCGTGAGTCTTGACACCGCTGCTGTGCAGAAGGTATCGGCGAACCACGCGTTCCTCCGTCAGTTTTCCAGTCACAAACTGATCTATGGCATCAACAC
>JBEVNF010000265.1:0-5691 GCA_040508255.1 Flavitalea sp. | reverse complement strand
GTGTTGCACAAGACTGTCGTCATTAAAAAACCTGTTGAGAATGTCGTCAAGCTTTTCAAGCAGGTCGTGACTGTCCGACTTACGGGTGATAAATTGTCTTTTATAGAACCTGTTTGAAAAATTCAGTAACAATTCAATCTGTGATATGATAACTTCTTCACTGAAATCATCCAGCCGGTTTGACAACTCAGTATCGATCATCCTGAACACCGATGTGATTGCTTCAGCTTCTTCATCAGAAAGGTTTAATGCTTCATTCACAGAATAAGAAAAGAAACCAAACTGTTTGATCTTCTTTGCCAACGGATGTCCAAGAAAGAAATCAGGATGTATCAACAGTGTATATCTGGAATTCATGGAAGCGTTGATTTTTTCACGGTCATCATTGTCCCCCGCGGGCCCAACGACCTGTCCGGGTGCTGCGAAAAACAGTCCACCATTATCGAAATCATAGTAATGCTGACCATATCTCATCTGACCGCTTTTCGGTGTCTTCAGCGAGATCTTATAAAAATAGAGAACATGAGGTGACTCGAATGCTGAAGTTTCGACACGCGCAATACAACCGTTGATCAACGCGATCAGCGGATGTTTGGGATCCGGATAACCCATGGCACGGTGCACGGAAGTAAGGGATTGAAATTCGGAACTGGGTCTTTGCTCTTTCTTCATAACTCCGGTTTTGGATTTAACAATAAAATCTGTGTCTTGTTGAATGAGGATGAAAGATGATGGACCAAAAGTCCCATCATCTTTCATAAAAACTCAATTAGCCCTGTGCTGCGTTTGAAACATCTGCCCATTTTTCCCATTCAGCAATTCTGTCTTCGTAAGCCTTCCTTGTCCACGAAAGGTTTTGGCTTCCCAGGAAAAACCGAAGTGGTGGTTCATCCGCATCTACCACAGCAAAAACAGCTTCGGGAGTGGCTTCCGGATTACCACGTTCCATCGTTTTAAGTCCATCTATAAACTTTGCCTTGAAATCGTCATAGATCTTCAGACCTTCCGAAAACCTGATGGATTGCGGGCTTCCAAATTCAGTGGCATAAGCACCTGGTTCAATTATGGTAACCTTTATGTTGAAGGCCTTTACTTCTTCGGAGAGACTTTCATGAATAGCTTCGAATGCCCATTTTGAAGAACAATAGTAACCGATCACCGGCAGGGTTACATGACCCAGGTTGCTGGACGTACCGATAATATGCCCATACCCTTGTTCCCGCAGCAGCGGAAGAGCGGCCTGGATCACGGCCACGGGACCAAGTACATTTGTTTCGTATAATGCGCGGATCTCTTCAGGATTGCCTTCTTCGATCGTGCCAACAAGTGAGTAACCGGCGTTGTTCAGAACAATGTCAAGCCCTCCAAAATGATTGTAGGCCTGTTCTACGGCAGTTTTTACCTGTGCGGCATTTGTGACATCCAGTTCAAGGGTTAACACATTGTCGCCGAATTGTTCATTCAGATCTGCTATGCTTGCAAGTGTTCTTGCGGTTGCCGCTACCCTGTCGCCGCGCTTCAAGGCTGCTTCTGTCCAGACTCTGCCAAAACCTCTTGAGCTGCCTGTTATAAACCAGGTCTTGCTTTTTCTTGCTGTATTTACCATGATCAACTGTTTTTTTTTGTGAAATACAAAGTTGATTATGGTACGATTGGCAGATGTGTTCTAAACGCGGGAGGTTGTGTCCGGAACGAGAATTTTTATCGATTATCACAGATTATTGCAAGCAGTCAAAAGTTTGTTACAATCTGGTTATCTCTGTCCAAATTCTTACAACGTTCTCCATTTCTGAAATTGTGTCGAGTGAAGTTCGGACTGAATACCCGTCCTCAACCCGTGTGTGTTCCAGGTCCTCTATCAGATGAGGGCCGATATACCCGTAAACGTAAAACATCTGCTCCACATAAAAAACGCCATCATTAGTATCATCTAAAACTGTAAATACTCCGGTTGGCTCATTTTCAACATTCTTTTTCAGATCGACACCCATATCCTTTAGCACAATAAAAATGGGAAGTGAAAGCTGTGAAAATATTTCGCTAAAATAAATGCAACTTTCACAACTGCAATTTTCAGCAATTGACATTTGAGGAAGATAGAACGTTTTTGTTTTGTTGATATCGACGTAAATCGGAACGTTTCCAATTTTGAATAAGGTGTGCATACATTCAGTCATTTTTTTAGCTACTCCGAACGATATTCCGTGGGCGTCACTCCATATTTCTCATGAAAGCTTTTCGTAAAGTTTGCCAGATCATTAAACCCACACTCAAAAGCGATATCAGTTACTCTGCTCGCAGATGCTTTCAGCAATTCCGCTGCCTTTTCCAGTCTTTTAATCTTGATATAACTCGCAGGTGAATGATCATAAATTTTCGCAAACTCTCTTTTAAATCCCGAAAGACTCAGATTCGTTTTCCGCGCAAGTTCATCCACACTGATCTGTGAAAAAATATTTGCTTCTATGATCTGTTTGAAAGTATAAGTAACCGGTGAGAACAATTGAGACAAGATGACCTGAATATCTTCAGCATTTCTTGTTTGTGCGAGCAGCAATATGATCTCCTTCATCTTCAACACAAGAATATCATCATTCACCAGCGATGGATTCTCAAAATAGAATAATAAGCCTTCTATGTATCTATGTATGAGGAAATCACTATTAACTATTCCACCTGATTGTTTCGATACGGCACTAAGTGGCCGCTGAAATAAAGATGGAAGTTCCTTGTCATAAACTTTTTTAAGTATGTCTTTATGAAAAGTGACTATCACCACTTCGCCGGTTGAGCCAGATTCAGCCTGATAAATTTTCTTACCTGAATTCAGGCAATTTAACAGCAACGCATAATCGGCCTGTATTTTCAGCTTATCCTGTTCATTTTCAAACTCCATTTCACCTTTTCGCATATACAGAAAGCAAGCCTGCTCTGAAACGGGAAACGCGTATTCAAAAGGGGGTGTTAACACGATCCTTTGCAGGAACTGCTTACCATACAACTCGATCTTACTGTAATCTGTTACCATAATATCTGGACTAAATTACCAAAACAATGGACCAATACACAAAATAATGGCTTTTGATGTTCCTCATCTTTGCATTGTCAATAACGACAAACAATTTAAAACCAAACAAAATGAAACGTACAGCAAAAGCACATTGGACAGGCACAATTAAAGAAGGTAAAGGTGAACTGACAACACAAAGTGAAATCCTCAATCAAACCAACTATAGTTTCAAAACCCGTTTTACAGGTGAGGAAAAAGGAACCAACCCTGAAGAATTACTGGCAGCGGCGCACGCAGGTTGTTTCACAATGGCAGTGAGTCTTGGCTTAACTCAAAAAGGACTCTCACCGGATTCATTGGATACAGAAGCAGTTGTTTCAATGGACAATACAGGCATCACGGGTGTTCATCTTTCGATCAAAGGAGCAGTGCAAGGAATTTCTGCACAAGAGTTCGAAACTATAGTAAAAGATGCTGAAAAAAACTGTCTGATCTCGAAGGTGCTGAACATCAGTGTAAGTTCTGACGCTGAACTGCTCGCATAGTTTATTAACGCTTTAAACATTATTAAACAAAAACTCATGGGTATTTCACCACTCGGTATTTTTCACACGGTAATTGGTGTGGTTGCCATCATCGCAGCATTGGTCGCATTTATCCGGTATGGAAGGATTGATCTGAATAAGATCACAGGCAAGATTTATTTCTGGTTTACATTGATAACCTCATTAACAGCGCTTGGAATTTCTAAAACTGGTAAACTCAATCCGGGCCATGCATTGTCGGCGATAGTGATCATACTGATCACCGCAGCCTGGTATCTGAATGCAAAGAAGAAACACAATAACAGGTCGAGGTATTTTGAAAACTTTTACCTGTCGTTCAGCTTTTTCCTTTCGATGTTACCCACAGTGAACGAAACCTTTACCCGTGTACCCATTGGACATCCACTGGCCAAAGACATCACCGACCCTATCATTGGCAAAACGCTGCTGGTGATCGTGGTGTTGTTTATCACCGGATCCGTTTACCAGTTTATCAGGCAGCGAAAATTGAATAAGCTAAGCATTGCAAAGGCGCGGTCTTAAACCGGGACCGGCTTTTGCGATAATTTGAGTTAACTTAATGTTGATAAGCACATTAAAACTCAAAACGATCTCATGGCATATCTTTCTCTTGAACCGTTTATACCATCCGGCAAGGATTTTGAAAAATCAAAGCAGTTGTTTATTGAACTTGATTTTGAACTTTCCTGGCAGCAGGATGGTCTTGCCGGATTTAAAAGTGGTGATTGCAAATTCATTCTTCAGCAATATGATGATAAGCACTTTGCCGAGAACCTTATGATCTCCGTTCATGTAGAAAACATTGATCAGTTCTGGAAAAAAATGAATAAGAAAGATTTACCTTCAAAATTCGGGATACCGGCACTGCGTGAACCTGTTCAGCAACCGTATGGCAAAGAAGTCAATGTGATTGATATCGCCGGAGTATGCTGGCATTTTATTGAATCATGATCTCATCACATCAACAATAGATGACTTTGTAATAAACTTCACCTTTGATTCAACAGCTTCATTTGCTTTGAAACATGGCTGCCACCTGGGCATTGTTGAAAAGATCCATTCAAGTTCAGTTTCTTCTGCAGGAGACAGAAAACTGTTGCTGTCACTAAACTTTACATCCTTCACATAACCCGAAGTATTGATGGTAAGATAAACTTCAATCTGCTTGTTAAGGATCATACCAGAACCAGACAAATGCGCACTTACAAATTCGTTGATCTTTTTCTGACCGAAATAATAAACAGGATTCAGTTCGATATACTTGTAGTCGGCAATAATTGCAAGTGCATCCTTATCAACATCCGTTTCAGATTCTATTTCAGTTCTGATATTGCCTTTTGAGGAATGTACAAAATTACCATAGTACCTGTGTTTTGAACCAAACACCATAAAAGTCTCAACGGAGTCTTGCTGCGGATACCTAACAAAAGCAGTGTCGCCATTTCTGTAAAACACCAAAGGTCCTGCCGGGTTGTCATTTTTATAGATACAGCTCATCATGGGTGATCCGGTCTTATCGAAATACACCCAGACTCCCTGTTTCTTTTTCTTTTTGTCAATGGAATTGATATCGATACCCTTGAACTGAACTGCAGTCTGTGACATTGCTTTGCCGGCAAACATCAGGGAGATCAGGCACAACAGCACTGTACAAAAAGTTGATTTAAGTCTCAAAAAGTTCATAACGAAGTTGGTGACTTCCTGCTGACCACGCTATCTTTTATCGGTTGCAGGATCCTGGCCGCGCCAGAATTTCGCAATATACAACCGGGTCAGGGCTTTCAATATGAACTAATTGTTACGATATTCCGGAGCGAAAAACTTTTTGATAATTAATACGTTACAGCCACATCGCTAATAATTTTCGAGTTCAGTATTCAGATCCCTGATGAATTTTTCAAGATCCATTTCAAATATTTTATAATTCCTCCATGGACCTTCAATATGCACAGCGGCAAATGCAGGGGCGCTCCAGAAAGAAATGACCTTTGTTTCTTCAACTTCTGAAATTGCCCATTGATCGCCCTTTTTCAGGGAATACATCGACTCCCAATCCGCGATTCTCTTAATAAAATATTTGTATCGTTCAGTGGCCGAAAGTTTTGTAACACTTTC
>JBEVNF010000263.1:0-4183 GCA_040508255.1 Flavitalea sp. | reverse complement strand
CGCTCAGGGTGTGGCATCATACCAAACACTGTACGTTCCCTGTTGCAGATACCGGCGATATTACGGATAGCACCATTGGGATTGGCAAAACCGTTCGGGTTGTTGTCAACACTCACTACACCGTTTTCATCGCAGTATTGATAAATGATCTGGTTGTTCTTCTGAAGTTGATCGAGAGTTTGCTCATCAGCATAATATCTTCCTTCTCCATGAGCAACCGGGATTTTCAGGGCTTTGCCGGTGCCTGGTGCGGTCATGTAGATATTCTTGCAGACAAACTGCTGGTTAGCGTTACGAAGCAATGCTCCAGGCAACAAATGCGCTTCGCAAAGGATCTGGAATCCGTTACAAACCCCAAGCACCTTTCCACCGCCTTTTGCAAATTCAATTACACTCTGCATCATCGGGCTGAAGCGTGCAATTGCGCCACAACGCAGGTAATCACCGTAAGAAAATCCACCCGGAAGTACAATGCAATCCTCCTTGCTGAAGCCGTCAAGCGATTTATCCTTATGCCATAGCATGACAACCTCCTGGTTAAGGTCATTCTGCAAAGCATCCTGCATATCTCTGTCGCAATTGGATCCCGGGAAAACTACCACTCCGAATTTCATCTGTAATTTGATTTTGCCTTTGATTGAGAGCGCCAAAGATAAGAAAATCAGCGATGGAAATAATTGACATAAAGGGCAAAAACGAAAATCGCCCAGTGCATGATCGATGCGAACAGTTTCCTGTCAGGGTAATAATAAGCTGCAGCATGGAAGCCGGCCAGCGGCATGACGGATAATCCCCAGTTTACATAACTGTCCTGGGCGCCATTTACCACGATGATCAGTAAAGACACGATGAGGACCAACAGCAGTAAACTCCAGTTCTTCCGTCCCTGGATAAGCATCTTGTTGAGGTTATTCTGAACATAGAATCCACCGATGATAAACGGAACTACCAAAAGTGCAATACTGAAGGTTGTGATCAGCGAAGATGGAAGATCCGGCAGCTGAAACGAAATGCCCGGAAGGATTCGCTTCCACTCGATATTATTGGTGAAATACAGGTATAGTAAAAGAAAATAATAAGGTGCAGTTACTCCCAGTAAACCAATAAACCACTCCTGAAGCCGGAAAGGTCGCATGATAAATATGGCGAAGATCAGAAGCAGCACATAGACCATTGCTGGCTGATAAATCAGGGTTCCAATACCAAGAATGATCCCGATATTAAAGATCGAAGAAACTGCCTTATTGGTATTATACAATTCCGTCATCCGGTAAAACACCCAGATCAGGAGCAGGTTTACGATCAATGGAGCTGAAAACTGGTTCCATTCAGGAAAGAGAGAACTGACCAGCAGATAAGCCATTGCCGGGAGAAAATTCGGCTTTGGAAGCATTTTCTGGGCATTACAGATCCTGTTGAACAGCGATGCCTGCAGATAGATCAGGATGAAACTCAGCAAGGAGTACACAATCGCCGGCAGTCCCAAAGGCTTAAGCAGACCAAGCAACCAGGTGTACAGGTAATTGTCATCACCCGGATGGCTAACCGGTCCTGTAGGATGCAGGAACATTCCAAACTTAAGGATCATCGCATAGATGACCAATATAAGGGCGTTGCCCTGGTTTTTCTGTCTGAAGACGCCGACCACTTAGCTGAGTTAATTTTGATACAAGCCTGAAACGTTAAATCCAGGTTTTTAATATATCAATATACAAACTTCCGGCAGAAAATCAACCATTTAGCTCGTCTTCATCAGAAATCAAGTCTTGCAAAGGTCAGATAGTTCCGGTACTGTGTTGGAATGATCATAGATCTTGCACTGATCTGCTTTCCGTATCTCGGCATAAACTCTACCCCGCGCTCCAGGTTTTTCAGCGTAGGATGACGCGTAACCTTTCCATCGGGCCCTATACTCTGATCGTTGAGCAAAAGCGTTCTGCGCTCGTATTGGTTAAAGAGAAAATGAAGCTCGCCTCCGGTATTCATGATCGTATTGGAGATCAGCCCATCCGATTCATCATCATACTGAGTTTTGGGAATGATATTGGTCCATTCCACTCCCCCATCCTTGTCAAAAGAAATGACCATTATATTTTCTGCGTGAAAACGCGTGCTTTGATTTCCACCGTAACCATACCGGTTCCATGGTGATCCAAAACCATAAGGCGAATAGAAAGGCGAATAATATCCGCCCATACCGCCACCCATCCAGGGACTGTTCCAGCCCATATAATCCCATCGGTTAAAAGCGTTACCTCTTGTGCTGGTGTACATTGATTCACTCACCATCAGGTAACCACCATCCTTCCTTATTGTGATATTTTTTATGAAGTAGTCATTAAAGGCCAGCCGAACATTTGCATCGGGCCCTTTGGCATTACGACGCAGATCATCAGAAAATGCGATCAGCGTTTCCTTCCGGATACCACCACCTGCTTTATCCCAGACTACAGAATACAGACCCTCTATATTGCCCCGGCGTTGTTTGTAGTAGAAGCCGCTGAAAAGATATCTTCTGTTCGTATTATCAACCTTGATCTTTATCTCATCAAGAATCTTGTCGCCGGTGCGAAGATCAAGTGTCTGGAATGAGCTTTGTCCCTGCTTTTTTACGATCAGCTTCAGATCTGTGATAAAATCACTGTTACCCTTTCTTGTGTATTTGCCAAACACCATGTCGCCTTCATTGTCAACAAGGAAGTCTGTAAAATAATCATTACGTTCTTCCATTTCCATGTTCAGCTGCTGTTTGCCTTTCAGATTCATTGAGTCATCAAAAAGCAGGGTCGTGAACACGAAATTCTTTGGGTTCTTGCTATTGATCTTAAAAACCATTATCTGCTTCTTATCGTCGCTGAAGATGGTTGAATAGATCTTGTTATTTGCCGACCAGCCGATCTTCGTGGTATCAAGCTCGATAGGATCGATCATCATTTTACCCTGGCTGTTGATCTTGGTGCCCATGCAATACAAAATATTTTTATCCTGGTATTGATAGATCATCCATGCATAATCCTGGTAGGGAATAAAATCAACATTCACCCACTTGCTGCTCTTATTCAGATTCACCCGGTCAATACGCTTCATCTCAGCATCATAAACGCTGATCTCATTTGCACTGCGGTTGTTTTTAAAAATGAGTGTGTTGTTACCAATTTTCCCGATTATATCAAAATTGGTGCGTTTGCTGTCTTCCCTCTCTGGTTCGCTGTAATAGATTCTTTGGGCCCGTGCTGAAACGGTGGCCAGGCATATGGTAAGCAGGAGAACAACGGCCGATCTGTAAATCATAGAAGGTTTTTTCATCGTTGAGTCGAACATCGTAAGCAAATTAATGATTGTGAAACGCGTACCCAAAATTTGGATAGATTTTTAGGCTTTTATAATATACGTAAAAATCTCAGATGAGGAAAGTCAGAATACGGTGGCAGGGGAATCATAAAACATCTGTTAATTCGTTTTTTTCCGTATAACTTTGTCGGCCGCCGGCAAACCGGCGCCCCTGAACACACCAACAACCATAGCCACACTTAACCAAATTTATCGTGGGCAAACAGACGAACAAGGTCACCGCTGCAGGACTTATTATTGCGTTGGGGATCATATACGGTGACATCGGTACATCTCCTCTGTACGTTTTTAACGCTATCATAACGGACCGCACTATAAGCGAGACACTGATCATCGGAAGTCTGTCCTGTATCATCTGGACACTCACGCTTCAGACAACCATAAAATATGTTCTGCTTGTACTGAAGGCAGATAACCGGGGTGAAGGAGGAACCTTTGCATTGTATGCACTGGTAAGGCGGCAAAAGAAATGGCTCGTAATTCCGGCAATGCTTGGTGGCGCCGCGTTGCTTGCAGATGGTATCATCACTCCCCCGATCTCTATTACGTCTGCCATAGAAGGATTACGCGAGCTTCCTGCACTACGTGAGCTTGGAACGCATGACAACACGATCGTTATAATTGTACTCTCTATACTTGTTGCATTCTTCTTTCTGCAACAGTTTGGCACCACTGCCATAGGCAAACTTTTCGGACCCATCATGTTTGTGTGGTTTACAATGCTGGCGGTACTTGGTGTATATCATATTTTCGATGACATCCATATTTTTAAAGCACTGAGTCCTTATTATGCCATTGAGTTCCTGATCAATTACCCGAACGGATTCTGGTT
>JBEVNF010000182.1:0-3245 GCA_040508255.1 Flavitalea sp. | reverse complement strand
GTGCGGTTGGTAGTGATGTGCATGGAAAAAATCACCACGTTGATGGATCTTTTTCCAATCATATTGTTGATATGGATCTTGTGCAGGAAGATGGTTCACTGATCACCTGTTCACCAACGGATAAGCCTGATCTGTTTGAAGCAACCTGCGGGGGTATGGGACTTACTGGTCTTATCAGCCGTGTTAAGTTCAGACTGAAAAAAATCGAAACCTCATATATCAAACAAAAACAACTGAAGGCAGAAAATCTTGATGAGATCATCAGGATGTTTGATGAATTCAATCATTATACTTATTCAGTTGCCTGGATCGATTGTCTTAAGAAAGGCAAACATTTTGGTCGCAGTATATTGATGCTTGGGGAGCATGCTCAGCTAAGCGATCTGAATGAGAATCAGAAAAAAGAACCACTTAAAGTTCCTGCAAAGAAACAGATCTCATTTCCGTTCAATCTTCCGTCATGGGTGCTGAACTCCTTTACTGTAAAAGCTTTCAACTTCCTGTATTATGGAAAGAACTTTAAGAAGGAGATCAACAATGTGGTGAATTACGAACCTTTCTTTTACCCGCTTGATGTAATACAGCATTGGAACCGAGGGTATGGGAAAAAAGGATTCGTCCAGTATCAGTTCGTGTTACCATTAACCGCAAAAGATGGTTTGAAAGAGATCGTGCATCGAATCAGTGATGCTGGTCTTGGTTCTTTCCTTGCTGTATTGAAAGTATTTGGTAAGCAGGAGAGTATGATCTCTTTCCCGGAAGAAGGCTATACGCTTGCGCTTGATTTTCCTGTAAGGGGCAACCTGTTTTCATTTCTTGATGAGCTTGACAAACTTGTTTTGAAACATGGTGGTCGTCTTTACATGAGCAAGGACGCACGAATGAAACCTGAAGTACTGGAAGCAGGTTATCCGCGTCTTAAAGAATTCAAACAGATCCTCAAAAAATATAATCCGGAAGGTAAGTTCCGTTCGATTCAGTCGGACAGACTCTTGCTGACCTCCAACCACTGATTCCACAATGCCTACTGTTTTAATACTTGGCGCTGCTTCAGATATGGCAGTTGCTATCGCGAATACTTTTGCATCGAAAGGTTATGATGTGCAGCTTGCCGCAAGAAATGTCGCTAGACTGCAACCTCTGCAATCGGATCTGGCCATACGTTTCAACCGTAATGTTACATCACATGAATTTGATGCATCGCAGTTTACTGCGCATCAGCCCTTCTTTGATTCATTGCCAGTGAAACCTGATGTTACTGTTTGTGTATTCGGTTACATGAGTGACAATGAAGTTGCACGAAAAGACTGGAGAGAAACAGAATCAATGATCGTTGCAAACTATACAGGTGCAGTATCTGTTTTAAACATTATCAGCAACTACTACGGTTCACAAAAGAAAGGAACAATCGTTGGTATCAGTTCTGTGGCAGGCGAGCGTGGTCGTCAGAGCAATTATACTTATGGTAGTGCCAAGGCCGGCTTCACTACATATCTCGCAGGATTGAGGAACCGCATGGTACAGGACAATGTACATGTTGTTACGGTTAAGCCAGGTTTTGTGTATACTAAGATGACCGAGAACCTGACTTTGCCAAAGCTTCTTACTGCAACTCCTGAGCAGGTAGCTACTGTTGTTTATAAATCGGCTGATGCAAAAAAGAATGTGGTCTATGTGAAATGGTTCTGGAGATGGATCATGCTGATCATAAAATCCGTTCCTGAGTTTATCTTCAAAAAACTAAAGATGTGAGTAAGCGGATTGCCTTCTTTGATTTTGACGGAACAATTACTACAAAGGATACCCTGCTTGAATTTATCAAATTCTGCAAGGGGAAACCTGCATTCTATAGCGGATTTATGTTGAATGCGCATTATCTCGTTGGCTTTAAAGCGGGCATTATCACAAACCAACGTGCGAAGGAGCGGATACTTGAATACTTCTTTAAGAATACTTCGGTTAATGATTTCCGTGAGTTCTGTCTCAGGTTTTCAACGGAAGCATTACCTGCTTTAATAAGACCCGGAGCTATCTCAGAAATTGAGCGTCTGAAGGCTGAAGGTACCGATGTGGTTATTGTGACCGCTTCTGCGGAAGACTGGGTTAAGCCCTGGACAGATGCCATGGGTGTCAGGCTGATGGGTACGCGCCTCGAACTGGTTAAAGAAAAGATTACCGGTAAGATAAAGGACATCAATTGCTATGGGGAGGAGAAGGTGCGTCGTATCAAAGAACAATATCAGCTGACCGACTATGAAAGGATTTTTGCTTATGGTGATACCAGTGGCGACAAACCGATGCTTGGTATTGCGCATGAAAGTTTTTATAAGCCGTTCAGGAGTTGAAAACTTGCTGAGGTTGCTCTTTGTTCGGTTATATTGCAGCAAAAACAACACATGCCGACAAACGTTTCAACTATACTTATTGATGCCACCAGGCAGCAAGTCTGGGATGTTATCACAAAAGCTGAGCTGGTGAAACTCTGGCAATTCGGAAGCGAATTAAAAACAACCTGGAAGCCAGGAACTGAAATCAGGTTCCGCACAGCATGGGAAGACAAAGTTTTTGAACAATGGGGAACTGTGTTGGAATTTACGCCTCCCGAAAGTTTAAAGTATACGTTGTTTGCTCCCCGACCAGAACTTGAAGATAAGCCTGAGAATTATTTTGAGATGCGATATGTGCTCTCAGATGAGGGCGGCAAAACAAGGCTTGAGATTTTCCAGGAAGACAATAGGTCAGGCGCAGTTCAGGAAGCTCCCCAAGGCGAAGAAAACGCGGTATTGAAAGGGCTTAAAGATCTTGCTGAGAATGGTCTGGGTCTCTCTTGACTTGTTGCTTTTATTTTTGTAAGAACTAACGGCACAGCGCAAAGCCTCGGAGATATGGTCGGTAAAACGCTGATCGTTGATAAAAATGAAGTAATTGAGATTAACTTCGACTTTGAAACCGGAAATTTGATGAGAGTCTGTTAGGGTTGATGATCTTAAAAGACGGCTTAAAGTGGTTCAATTAGAGTCTAAACATCGCTTTATGATTCGTTCTGCAAAAATTAAAGTCTGGATACTGATTACAAATGCTTTTATCATTTGCGGCGCAGGTCATGGATTGGCTTTTCTATTTTTGATCGAGATTTTTTACTTTCCCGGTTTCGGTGACAATGTTTTATCTCTGAATTTCCAACCCGGATCTGGTCATTTTCCTGCCACAGCTTTGTTCACGTTGCTCGGGCAGGTATTTGTATT
>JBEVNF010000160.1:0-6111 GCA_040508255.1 Flavitalea sp. | reverse complement strand
TAAACCTATTTCAAACAGTGCTTCCTCCCTTGAAAAGAATTCGTTCTCTACAAGATTTTCTGCCTGACCACCATTAAAACCCAGCCAATACACCTGCCACCCTTTTGATTTTACCGGTTGAAATGTATGCCATTCACCCGGAAATAACATAATGACATGTCCCGCTTTTACTTGTGTCCTGCTTACACATTCTGACTCAAAAACCCCTTCACCACTCACTACCACGATAATCTGAAATTCGTGAAGGATGCGACCTTTTAACGGATTAAACCAATAGGAGGACGGATGTCCTTTGGGTGGATAAACCGAATCAGCTGTTGAAGTCTGAAAGCCGATTGTGTTCACTGTCAAACCCCATGCATGATCACGATCGTTCGCGATCAGGTAGTTCAGTCGTTCTTTGAGGGCGGTTTTGGATCGTGTCAAAATTTTAAACTTTTTAGTCAAAATACGAAATCAGAACCATACCCCTTCAATTATTTTAGTGTTAAATCTAAACTTGCCATTATGAGTATTAACTCTTCCCAAAAACGGATGAGCACGCAACTTTGCGTTGACAAACTCCGGATCTTTCTTCTCACTTTGTTAGGATGCAGCGTAGCTTTTCACATAAAAGCTATCCCGGTAAAACCTTTAACATCCACTCATTTTATCAAAAAGGAACACATTAACAGTTTTGCAGACACCGCAATAACCGGAAGAGTGTTGAATGAAAATGGCGAGCCACTGGAAGGTGTAACCGTAAGCATACTTAGCACTGCGAGATCAACCGCAACCGATAAACGCGGAGATTTCCAGGTTGAGTTAACCAACACGATGGATTCCCTCACATTTTCTTTTGTAGGATACACTACCCTTACAAGGAAAGCAATAACGGGCGTACCAATGAACATCACATTAACACCAAATGCAGCGCTTGGGGAAGATGTGGTTGTAATAGGCTATGGCACACAGAAAAAGGTAAATCTTACCGGCTCCGTTGCCTCCGTAAAATCAGATGATCTTACCAGGGCACCGGTCGCAAGCACGATAAATAGTCTGGCCGGAAGATTACCCGGGCTTGTATCGCAACAAACCAGCGGCAGACCAGGTGGCGATCAGGCCTCCATTAGTATCCGTGGATTCGGACAAGCCATCTGGATAGTAGATGGTGTTGAATCAGACTTTAACAATATTGATCCAAATACTATTGAAACGATAAGCATATTGAAGGATGGTTCCGCTTCCATCTATGGTGCACGTGCCGGTAATGGTGTTGTACTGGTTACAACCAAAAGAGGTAAGGAAGGAAAACCGGTGATCGGACTGAATTCATCTTATTCATTACAAGGGATCACCAACTTCTCCAGACCTACCAGTTCTGCACAATATGCCGAATTGCAGAACGAAAGATTTACTAACCAGGGTTTACCGGCACAATTTACCGATGAACAAATTTCAAAATTCAAAGATGGTTCGGATCCGCAGTATCCAAATACTGATTGGTTCAGAGAGGCTGTAAGAACCTGGACACCCCAGCATCAGCATACTGTTACATTAAGTGGCGGTAGTGATAAAATAAGATATTTTGGACTATTCGGTTATCTCGACCAGGACCAGGTTTGGAGATCAAATGGTGGCGACTTCAAAAGATTTAACGTACAGAGCAACATTGATGCAAAGGTGAATGAAAATCTCTCACTTCAATTCAATTTATCCTCAATCTATGAAGTCAGAAACGCATCACATAGAGATTACAATACAGGTGGCTTATGGGGAGATCTTTGGAATAGTTTGCCCATCTATCCTGCAACCCTACCGGATCCCGATAAATATTCGTTTGCCAATGGTGGTGGTGTTGGTAATATCAGTATCATTTCAGATTACGAGATAGCGGGTTACAACAGGAACCATAGTCAAAATCTAAAAGGAAACATTGTTGCTACATACAAGATAAAAGCTGTTCCGGGTCTTAGTGTCAGGGGATTCTATAATTATCAGAAAACCTACATCGAAAATAAGAGATTTACCAAGCCATTCAACTTTTACACTTACGATGTAGCAAGTAATCAATATTTACTTGCAGGGGCACTTGGAACGCAGGCAAGTCTTCAGATGCAGGAGAGCAAATCAACTATTCTCACAGGTCAGCTCTCATTAAACTATGACCGGGAGTTTGCAAAAGACCATCATATTACTGCACTTGCTCTTTACGAAGCAATAGATTACGGAACCAGCAATATCGTGACCGGGCGGGATAACTATCTTACTCCGGCAATTGAACAATTATATGCGGGCGATGTTGCTACCAGCCAGGCAACTGGCTCTGCAACAGAAATGGGTCGCGTAAGTTATGTGGGTCGATTAAACTATTCGTATAAAAACAAATACCTCCTCGAATCCTCGTTAAGAGCTGATGCCTCCGCAAAATTTCCTGCGGCAAGCAGATGGGGATATTTCCCAAGTGTGTCAGTTGGATGGAGAATTGACCAGGAAAATTTCCTGGATTTTGCCCCTGCAATAAGTGAATTAAAATTGAGAGGAAGCTACGGTAGCTCAGGGCTGGACAATGTTGGCAACTTCAGTTATCTGTCAGGATACCAGTTTAACGGTCAATGGTTGCTTGACGGAAACTCACAGCTGGCCTTAGCCACAACAGGTCTTGCAAATCCTGATCTGACCTGGGAAACAGTTGAGATCTATAATGCCGGCGTAGACTTCTCAATTAACAATGGAAAAATTTTTGGTACAGTTGAAGCATTTTACAGACTTCGTGAAGGCATACCCGGAACAAGAGTATTGACCCTTCCAAACACGTTTGGTGCAGCTCTTCCACAAGAGAATATCAACAGCCAGAACAACCGCGGTTTTGAGATCCTGCTTGGTACAAGAGGAAGACGTGGCGATTTTCAGTATGAGATCAGTGGTAATATATCATGGACACGTGGCAAATGGGGATATTATGAACAACAGATCTTTACGGATCCTGACCAGATCAGGCTTTACAAGCTTGCGGGCAGATGGCTTGATGTAGCGTATGGTTACAAATCCGATGGATTGTTTACGAGCCAGCAAGAAATCGACGCACTCAAATTCAACTATCCCGCAGGCAACGCAGGTCTCAAACCAGGAGACATAAAATATGTTGACAAAAACGCAGATGGTATCCTTGACTGGAAGGACCAGGAAGTTATCGGGAAGGGAACTGTTCCGCAATGGATGGGTGGCCTAAACTTCAATCTCAAATACAAAAATTTCGATCTTACTGCTTTGCTTCAGGGAGCCTTCGGTTACTATAGCTACATAACATTGTTGCAGGGAAACCTGAATTATTCACAGGCTGTGTATGATCTGAGATGGTCAGAGAAAAACAATGATGCAGGAGCATTTTATCCAAGACTAGGAGGAGCAGCTTCCAATGGATTTACATCAGATCATTTTTACCGCAATGCAAATTACCTGCGATTGAAAACTTTTTCAGTGGGATACACCTTACCGCAAACCGTTCTTGAAAGGATCAACTTCAAAACTGCAAGGGTGTTTCTTGCGGGAACAAATCTTGTCACTCTCAGCAGCCTTAACCAGTTTGGCATTGATCCTGAGGCGCCATCGGGCATTTCATCTATCTATTATCCGCAGATGCGCACGATTTCGCTCGGTGTAAATCTTTCATTTTAATACTTAAAATCTTAAGTCATGAAAAAAGTTTTTCTATATATAACAACATCATTTTTATTTCTGTCATGCAACAAAATGTTGCTGAATAAAAAACCGCTGGATATCATCTCTGACGAAGTAGTGTGGACCGATCCTGCACTGATCAATGCATACCTTACACGGATTTATTATGAAATGACCTTTCTTGCTAACGAATCTACCGGTGCAGGCAGTTCATGGGACGGAGATGCATTTTATGGAGTATTTGTAAACAATGAAGTTTCTGATGAATGTTTTCCTCAATGGAGAGATTGGGATGTAAGTACGGGTTATAAGTACAAATACGGGAATCTTAATATTGGAGGAGGTTTGATGGAATGGTGGGGTTATGGAACTATCAGGCAGATCAATGTTTTCCTGGATCGTTTGCCTTCATCACCATTGCCTGCTGAACAGATAAAAGCCAAACTTGCTGAAGCAAAATTCCTGCGTGCATTCTGTTACTTTTCAATGGTTAAACGTTACGGCGGTGTACCATTGATCACGAAAGCACAGGAATTGGATGAGCCGGAGGAAACGCTGTATCCGGTTAGAGACAAAGAAGCCGCGATATACGATTTCATACTATCAGAGCTTGATGCTGCAGCTGCAGATTTGCCGGAATCTGTTGGCGAAAACCTGGGCAGACCATCAAAATATGCTGCGCTTGCTTTAAAAAGTCGGGCAGCATTGTATGCGGGAAGCATTGCAAAATTCGGAACCGTTGATCTCGATGGCATTGTGGGCATTCCGTCTGATCGTGCAAATGCATACTATGAAATATCATACAACGCGTCCAGAGAAATAATTCAAAGCAACAAGTTTGCGCTTTACAGTTCAGATGCTGATAAAGTAAAGAATTTCAGAAATCTCTTCCTTGTAAAAAATAACAGCGAGGTGATTTTCGTAAAGAAACATGACAATGTAAACCTGTTTACCGGTGGTAACGGATGGAGTATAGATTTTATGAATTGCCCACGACCACATGCATGGGGAAGAGGTTTATGGGATCAGGCCTATCTCGAAGCAGCAGAAACATTTGAACATATTGACGGCACACCTGGAACACTGAACCGCACAACAGTTCAACAAGGGCTCTGGTCAATCGACGAACTCTGGGCAGATAAGGATCCACGCTTCTTTGCTACCTTTTTTACACAGGGCACATTATGGAAAGGCGATACACTTGATTTTCATCGTGGGCTACTACTACCAAATGGTAGTGTTCAAAGTGATGGATCCTACAATGGGATACTTGCAAATGGTGATCAGGATTTTGAAGGACCATGTATCGGCATTCTGAAATACCTTGATGAGACCCATGATAACATGGCCGGGGCGAGCAGTGGATGGCCAACTTCTTCCCAGGACTGGCAAATCTTCAGATATGGAGAGATTCTTCTTAACTTTTCTGAAGCCGCTTTTGAAACAGGAAAAAATGTTGAATCACTCGATGCCATCAATCAGATCAGGCAACGCGCCGGGATTGCAGATCTTACATCTGTAGACCGAGCGAAGATTCAACATGAAAGACGTGTTGAACTTTTCTACGAAGGTCACAGATATTGGGATGTAAGAAGATGGAGAACTGCAACAACAGAACTATCGAAAAGAAATTCAGGAATCCGATACATATTGGATGTTGCAAGCGGAAAATACAGAATTGTGATTAACAACAATATCGACGGTGCTTCAAACATACCACAATTCCGACCTGAGAACTACTATTTCCCCATCACGGTAGGAAGAACATCCAACAATCCTAAACTGGTAGAAAATCCAGGTTATTAATCTTTGATTGTAAATAAATGACATGAGTGTAAAGCGTTTTTTAAGCCCGGCATTTTGTTATCATCGCGACAGTATTAATGCAAAATGGCAAGGCAAAGGGTGGAGAGCATGGGAGGTTGTAAAAGCAGCAAAGCCACGATTTAATGGTTACGATCTCAGATCTATACTTATCACATTTGTAATTCTTTTCGCAAACTTTATACAGGTAAATGCGCAATTCAGACATCCATCAATAAATACACTAAGAAAAGGTTTTATCAATCCTCCTGAAGAATCGAGACCGGGAGTGTACTGGTACTTTATGGATGGTAACCTCTCCAAAAAAGGCATCACATCTGACCTTGAAGCAATGAAAAAAGCCGGGATAGGTACAGTTCTTTTTCTTGAGGTGAATGTTGGACTTCCGAGAGGCAATGTTGATTTTCTGGGTAAAGAATGGAAGGAAATATTTGCGCATGCTGTTCATGAATGCGAGCGCCTCAACATCAGCATGGCTCTCGCGCTGGGACCTGGTTGGAATGGCAGCGGAGGTCCATGGGTCCCAACAGATGAATCAATGCAGCATCTTGTTTCCAGTACTACAAATGTTAGAGGAGGCAGTAACCTCACAATATCATTACCTGTTCCAAAACCAAAAACACCGTT
>JBEVNF010000145.1:0-3483 GCA_040508255.1 Flavitalea sp. | reverse complement strand
CACCATGATCCATCATCAGCTCTGGCATTTCTTCAACGTCTTTCCACTCGCAGGCTTCAGACATTTCATCTACCCTTGGTACAATGGTACTGTACTCCACCAATGCATAGAAGCCAACACTCACAAAACGTTGTTTCTGCCAGAAGCCCTCGGGCAAAAAATCCAGGGCAGATTCCGATCTGAATTGCTTGCCGAAGGTTTTGAATTGTTCAAGAAAGATGTTCTCTGCACCGGTCCTTTCGTTCAAAATCCGCTGCGCAGCATCCTCCAGATCTTCCGTTTTCTTTAAGTATCCACCGGGTAATCCCCAGGGACCATCCTTCATTTTTACAAGAAGAACTTTCAGAGATGAGGCATGGAAGCCAAAAACAACGCAATCAACCGAAATATGCGGAACGCTGGTTTCATAGTGTGCGGTGCTCCGTTTTTCGAAAATTTCCAGTCTGTTCATTCTGCAATTAAATTAATTCTGTGGTTAATACGAATTAATGTTAATATCTCGGTTTGGTGCAGGAATCTGCACCTATCTTTAAGATACAGGGGCAGTCGCAATGCAAATAGCAGGTCGTCTGCCGTTCAAACCAAATTTCACCGGTAATTATGCTAACGAAACTAAACACGCTTGCTGGCTGCCTGGTATTGTGCAGCTTTTTTTCATGCACAGATAAGAAATCCGATAAGTCTGCTGTACACGATGAGACTCAATGGGGAGAGTACCTCGGCGGTGCTGATCGCAATCACTATTCTTCCCTGGATCAGATTGACACAGCAAACGCAAAAAATCTTGCTGTCGCGTGGGAATATCATACCGGCGATTCCGGGCAGATGCAATGTAATCCCATTATCATAGATACAGTGTTGTATGCGATCACAGCAAACAATGCAGCATTTGCGGTGAATGCTGCCACAGGAAAAAAAATCTGGACAAGCAAGATCGCAGGTAGCGCAACTGGTAATGTTAACCGCGGAGTTACCTACTGGAGTGATGGTGACGATAAACGCATCTTATATACATACGGTTCCTGGCTCACTGCACTGAACGCATCAACAGGTGAAGTGATCAGCAGCTTTGGCGATTCAGGTAAAGTGAGTCTGAAAGCTGGTCTTGGTGATCGTGTAACCGATAAATATGTTGGTTCAACAACACCAGGCACCGTGTTTGAAGATCTTATCATTATGCCGATCCGTGTTGATGAAAGCGAAGGAGCTGCACCGGGTTATATCCAGGCATTTAATATCCGCACAGGTAAACTTGCATGGGTATTCCGCACGATTCCCTTTCCTGGCGAAAAAGGTTATGAAACCTGGCCGGCCGATGCACACAAAGATCTGAATATTGGTGGCGCAAACAACTGGGCAGGAATGTCAATCGACCGTGAAAGAGGGGTTCTGTTTGTGCCAACAGGTTCTGCATCATTTGATTTTTATGGTGGAGGAAGAAAAGGCAACAACGAACCGGCCAATAGCCTGATAGCACTCGATGCCAAAACAGGAAAATACAAATGGCATTATCAGACCGTGCATCATGATCTCTGGGATCGTGATCTGCCCGCACCACCAAACCTGGTTCATGTAAAACATGAAGGCAAAGATGTTGAGGCCGTAGCACAGATCACAAAGTCTGGCTTCGTATTTTTATTTGATCGTGAAACCGGCAAACCATTGTTTCCCATCGAAGAGAAATCATTTCCGGCGTCCACTGTTCCAGGTGAATGGACCTCACCTACCCAACCGATCCCATCTTTGCCAAAACCATTTTCAAGACAGGAAATCTCAGAGGCTGATATCAGCAACATCGCAAAGAACAGGGAGGAGCTCGTGAAGATCTTCCGGGGAGCAAACAAAAGATTGTATGATCCTCTTGCATTGGATAAAGATGCGGTGATCCTTCCCGGAGCTGACGGCGGTGGCGAATGGGGCGGTGCAGCTGCTGATCCGCAAGGTATTCTCTATGTAAATGCCAGTGAAATGGCGTGGCTTTTTGGGCTTGCAAAAAATACCGAAGCAGATGTGAACAGTGATCTTACAGAAGGCAATGTTATCTATAATAAATTTTGTGTTGCCTGTCACGGTGGAGACAGAAAAGGAAATGCATTGAGCGGATATCCATCACTGCTAGATGTTGGCAAAAGATTGAAACGCGAAGATGTATCAAAGATCGTCAGTAACGGTAAAGGGATGATGCCCGGTTTTGTGCAGATCAAACCAGAAGAAAAACAGGCACTGATCGATTTTCTTTTTGAAGAAGAAAAGAAGGAAGGCGGTTCTGCTATTGCCAGATTATCCCCGAAACCAGCTGCAGACGCGAAGAAAATACGCACTTCAGCAGTCGCAGATACGGCTTCTTCTTCTATCGCCGGATCATCAACCAAATCACCATACCGGTTCAAAGGCTACAAAAAGTTTCTTGATAGCCGCGGATATCCGGCGATATCTCCACCATGGGGAACCCTGTCTGCAATTGACCTGAATACAGGTGAACTTCTATGGACCAAAACACTTGGCGAGTATAAGGAATTAAGCGCTGAGGGCATAACACCCACCGGCGCAGAAAATTACGGCGGACCAGTTGTAACAGCAGGTGGTGTACTCTTTATTGCGGCAACAAAAGACGGCATGTTCCGGGCTTACAATAAACGTACGGGTGAGCTTTTGTTTGAAAAGGAATTACCTGCTGCCGGCTTCGCAACACCATCCACGTACAGCGTTAATGGCAAACAATATGTTGTGTTAGCGTGCGGAGGAACAAAACTCGGAACAAAGAAAGGTGATAGTTATATCGCCTTTGCGCTGCCATGATTAATTTCAGTGACCCTCATTTTCGTGAGGGTCACTATTTTTTAATGGTGATCAGTTTAGATGCTGAAAATGGCGACAGATCGGTGATTCCCTGGACCATGATGGTAAATGAACCAATGATATCACCAGCTACAAAACTTATTTCAACTACTCCCTCATTTTCAGTCAATATAAAAGGCTTCCATAAGAGTGTTGACAGAAATTGGGGTTCGCTTATCCCTTCATCAACAGCAGGAAGCGTTTGATTATAATGTATGGGTTCGATGCTGATACCATTCTTTTTTTCTTCGGTTCTGCATCCCGTATAATGCACAGGATCCACTTTAAAAAGTGTTCGGAGACCGTTCAGATCAGTCCGCTTTAAATACTGCTTACCAACCACGGGGTGATACCTGTTCTTGCTGAATTCATAGTTCAGATAATTGAATTCATCAACATAATCCCCGCATGCATTGGGCCCGGGCTTCCCTTTATAACCAGACAATGTATTGCCAGGACGGACCGTTACGGTCACTTTTTCCAGTTCATCGTATTTTTCAAATTCTTTCAATTGAAAATCTTCCGCAATATTACCTGCAACCTGCGATACCACAGGAATATCGACAGAAGCCGTCAACACTTTGTTCAATGAATCAAATGGATTGATGAGTTTAATATCAAGCGCCGAAGCCGGTCCTTTCGGCA
>JBEVNF010000134.1:0-3801 GCA_040508255.1 Flavitalea sp. | reverse complement strand
CAAAAGGATCGAATTTTGTCGACCAGGTTCCTGCTGCGTTGCGGCCACGCATGAAGTTGGTTGTTGAATCAAATACATTGCGGTAATTGAACATCTGCCTTTTGAAAATATCTTCATAAAACTTGTTGCCGGTTGCCTTCGCAAGTGTGTATCCGCAGAAGTCATCATAGGCATATTCCAATGTTTTTGCAGTTGCTTCTCCGTATTCAGGATAAGGAACATAACCAAGCTGAAAATATTCTTTCCAGCCATGACGACCATTTGCCGGTCCCCACGGACCTTTGTTTGTTGCCTCTTTCAGGTAAGCCTTCAAAGCCGAGTCTGCATTAAAAGTTCTTACACCCTTTACCCATGCATCTGTAAGTAATGAGATAGCATGATTGCCGATCATACTTCCTGCTTCGCCCGGAAAGGACCAGCTTGGGAGCCAGCCACATTGCTGCTGTGCATCCAGTAATGCCTGCATATAACGGCCATGCATAGTCGGATACATGATGATATTCAATGGAAACTGCGCACGGAACGTATCCCAGAATCCTGTATCAGTAAACATATAGCCATCATGAACCTTGAAATCGTAAGGGCTGAAGTAGTGAGCCTTGCCATCTTTACCTGTTTCATAGAACATCCTGGAGAAGAGACTGGCGCGGAAAAAACATGAATAGAAAGTTGCTTTCTCTTCTTCTGTTCCGCCTTCTACGAGAATGCGCGAAAGATGTTTGTTCCATACAGCTCCCGCTGCGGCCTTTGTGGCTTCGAAGTTTTTATGACTGCCAAGCTCTGTTGTTAAATTGAGCAACGCCTGTTCAGGGCTTATGTACGATGATGCTGTTTTAGCCTGAACAGTTACACCCGGAGCAAATTCAAGATAAAGTCCGACTGCTCTTCCTGAAATCACAGAGTCTCCTTCGTGTAATTGCTTATCCTTTGCTTCCCATGAACCCCAGGCTTTAAAAGGTTTATCAAACTGAATTTCAAGATAGCTTTTGATAAGGTTTCTGCGATTGCCGTTATTGTTGGCAACATAGCCGGTGATCTTCCTGTTCTTAACATCGATCTTAAGATCAGCATCACCGGTATAGCCATCAAGAACAAGATATGATTTGCCTTTTTTCGGAAAAGCAAAACGAAGATGTGCACCACGTTCTGTAGGTGCAATTTCGGTTGTGATACCGTTGTCGAGTTTTACTTTGTAATGATTGGGTTTCGCGATCTCGTTTTCATGTTTGAAGCCTGTGGCACGTTCTTCTTCACTAACAACCAGCTTGCCGCTTACGGGCATTAAGGAAAAAACGTCGTAGTCTGTTGTCCATGAGCTACATTGATGAGCCTGTTGAAAACCGCGTATAGTTGTCTTAAAGAACTGATACTTCCATCCGTCGCCATTTTTGCCGGTTTGTGGCGTCCAGGTATGCATGCCGAATGGCAGTGCAGTAGTAGGATACGTGTTACCCCGTGTAAGTTCGTGCTTTGAATTTGTGCCCTGCAGGGTGTTTACATACTTTACAAGATCAGGTGTTTGTGCAAGTGACTGCTGGCAAAACAGAAGAATAATGGCAAGTTTTTTCATGCCCTCAATGTACAGAATTTCTCACCGCGCTGCGGTACATTCCGGGAGTTATTCCCTCAGTTTTTTTGAAGAGTCTTACGAAATAATTAGTATCACTGAAACCGCAGCGCATACTCACATCTGTGACCGTACTGTTTGGTTCTGCCAGCAAAATCTTTGCAAGCCTGATACGTTCGCGGTTAATGTACTCAAGCGGAGAAATCCCAAACTGTTCTTTGAAGATTTTAAAAAACATATTTCTGCTGAGATAAGCCTTTCTGCTCAGCGTATCAATTGCGATCTTCTCAGTGAGGTTTTGTGAGATATAGTTCAGTACGTAGTGTAAACGTGACTGATTAGAGTTTGTTGTATCGTGCGAAACCTGGTTCAGATGCTGACTCTGGATGAGTCTTATCAGCAATTCTTTCAGGCTCAGATCTGCATAGATGCTTTTTCCTTTATCAGGACTGCTGCATACGCGGATCAGTTTGTTGATCAGCTCTGTTACTTCATTATCATTATCGAAATGATATTGATTGAACATAAGCTTCCAGTCATGTTTCTCATCAGTACCCGAATTGTAATATTCATTCAGATAGTTAACAGTTCCGTTTATATAAGATGAATCAACAGCCAGTGCAATACACTGTGTTGGATTTTCCATATTCGCTTCCGGGAAATCAATGAGCATCTGTTCATTTGCAGATGCGATAACTGTTTCGCCAGGCAGATAATCAAATGATGGTTTTTCAGGAAGATGCATCACTTTCTTTCCACGCACCATACTTGTAATCACGAGATCATTAAAAGTAAGCGGAACAAGAAATGATTGCTGATAACTTTCGAACACATTCAGTTCACAATTCTGAAGATTGAATACACGACGATTCTCAACAAGTGTCTGAAGATACTTTGGGTTGGTGAGGTCTATTTTGTTGAGGTGATTCTTTACAGCCACAGTTCTCGATTTTTGAATGGACAAGTTTAATCAAAAAAACCGGGGAAGCTAAACGAGGGGTACGATCGTGCTATAAAAAGGTACGAAAAAAGAAGCAATCGGTGGAAAGTTTTTGAAACTTCGGATATTCTCTAACGATTAAATGCTTTTCATATGAGCTCATCTACAGCAACGGCCCCAAAACCGAACCTGGCCCAGCGGCCCAAATTCAAAGACAAATACGAACATTTTATTGATGGTAAATGGGTTGCACCTGAGAGTGGCGCCTATTTCGACAACGTTTCGCCGATTGATGGCAAGGTATTTACACAGGCCGCGCGTGGTAATGCGAAAGACATAGAAAAGGCTGTTGAAGCCGCGCAGAAAGCGTTTCTAAGCTGGGGTAAAACCGCTGCTTCACATCGAAGCAATCTTATGTTAAAAATCGCACAGGTTATCGAGGACAATCTTGAAATGCTTGCAGTTGTTGAAACCATCGACAATGGAAAGGCGCTGCGCGAAACGCGTGCTGCCGATCTGCCACTTGTTGTTGATCATTTCAGATATTTCGCAGGTGTGATCAGAAGTGAAGAAGGAACGATCAGTGAGCATGATGAAACAACAGTAAGTATCAATCTTCACGAACCCATTGGCGTGGTTGGTCAGATCATACCATGGAACTTTCCATTGCTGATGGCAACATGGAAAATAGCACCGGCACTTGCTGCAGGGTGTTGTGTTGTTGTAAAGCCAGCAGAGCAAACCCCTACGAGCATCATGGTGCTTATGGAACTGATAGGTGATATATTGCCGGCAGGTGTGTTGAATGTGGTTACAGGTTTCGGACCTGAAGCAGGCAAACCACTTGCGCAATCTCCACGTGTTAACAAAGTTGCATTCACTGGTGAAACAACTACTGGTCGTCTTATTATGCAATTTGCGTCTGAGAATCTGATACCAGTAACCATGGAACTTGGTGGTAAGAGTCCGAACATATTCTTTAGTTCAGTTGCAGATGCTGATGATGATTTCTTTGATAAGGCCGTAGAAGGGGCAGTGATGTTTGCGTTGAACCAGGGTGAAGTTTGTACCTGCCCAAGCCGCATACTTGTTCAGGAAGATATTTATGAAAAATTCATGAATCGTGTGATCCAGCGTACAAAAGCTATCAAGATGGGTAACCCGCTTGATGGTACTGTAATGATGGGTGCGCAGGCTTCGGAAGATCAATATAACAAGATCCTCAGCTATCTTGATATCGGTAAACAAGAGGGTGCACAGGTACTTTGTGGTGGTGAAGCTTTTCATCAGAACA
>JBEVNF010000113.1:0-5721 GCA_040508255.1 Flavitalea sp. | reverse complement strand
GAAAGCGAATTCCTCACCAAAGGAAATCCTGCTGTTATCCTGATCGCCGGTCTCCAGGGTTCAGGTAAAACCACTTTCAGTGCAAAACTGGTAAACTATCTCAAAACCAAAAAAGGACTTTCACCATTACTGGTTGCAGCCGATGTTTATCGTCCGGCAGCGATCGAACAGCTGAAGGTGCTTGGTACTCAGGTTGGCGTTGATGTGTACAGCGAACCTGAAAACAAAAACGCGGTAGATATCGCCCGCAATGCGATCAGGGAAGCAAAAAGCAAAAATAAAAACATTGTCATCATCGATACTGCAGGTCGTCTTGCAGTTGATGAAGTGATGATGAACGAAGTTGCCGAGATCAAATCAGCAGTGAATCCTACAGAAATTTTGTTTGTGGTGGATTCAATGACAGGTCAGGATGCGGTGAACACGGCAAAAACTTTCAACGATCGCCTGGACTTCACGGGTGTGGTACTCACCAAACTTGATGGTGATACCCGCGGTGGTGCTGCGCTTTCGATCAAATACACTGTTCAGAAGCCAATCAAATTTGTTAGCAGCGGCGAAAAGATGGACACACTTGATGTGTTCTATCCTGAACGTCTTGCACAACGGATTCTCGGTATGGGTGATATCACTACGCTTGTTGAAAAAGCACAGGCGCAGTTTGATGAAGAACAGGCACGAAAATTGGAAAAAAAGATTCGCAAGAATCAGTTTGATTTTCATGATTTCAAACAACAGCTCGAACAGATCAAAAAGATGGGTAATATAAAAGACCTGTTGGGTATGATCCCCGGAGTTGGAAAGGCAGTGAAGGATATAGATATCAGCGATGATTCATTCAAGGGCATCGAAGCATTGATCAATTCAATGACACCTGAAGAAAGAAGTAATCCTGACCTCATCGATATGAGTCGCAAGAAAAGAATTGCGAAAGGAAGTGGTAAGGATCTAAACGAGCTGAACGCGTTCCTGAAACAGTTCGATCAGATGAAGCAGATGATGAAGGTGATGAACAAGATGCCGATGGGTGGAAGAATGGGAATGGGTAAGAGATAATATCGAATCCCGTTAACAAAACGCATGGAATGTTAGAAAATCACGAAAGTTTCAGCATTCTGCTTTAAAAATTACTTTTCTAAATTTGTTTTGATAAATTTGGTAAAATCAGTTGGATCGCTACCTTTGCAATCCTTGAAATTGAACCCTATTCATTCACGCATTTAAATTTCTATTTAAAATGCCAGTTAAAATCAGACTGCAACGCCACGGGTCTAAAAAGAGACCTTTCTACTTTATCGTAGTAGCCGACGCCCGTGCACCAAGAGATGGTAAATTCATCCAGAAGATCGGTACTTACAATCCACTTACTGTTCCTGCTTCAGTACAACTCGACCGCCAGAAAGCGATGGAGTGGTTGCACAAAGGTGCTCAACCAACTGACACAGTTCGCAGAATTCTTTCTTACAAAGGCGTATTGTACCTTAAACACCTTTTACGTGGTGTTAGCTTAGGTTTGTTTGATGAGGCTGCTGCTATGGAGAAATTCCAGAAATGGCACTCAGAACACGAAGCAAGTGTAAGAACCCGTCAGGACGCTCACCAGAGAGACAGACGCGGAAGAAGAGACGGAGCACCGGCAAGAAAGACCAGAAGCGAAGAATCTTAAGCATTAGCATAATTCTCGCCTGCGGTATACAACGAAAGTTGTTGGCCGAAAGCGTCAAATCATTCAACGGTACCAGGATAGCATCGAAAGATGCAAAACCTGGTACCGTATTGTCGTGCTATTAACCTATGTCAATGAACTATTGTAGTATCGGAAAGCTGGTTGCAACCTTCGGGGTTGGCGGCGAACTCATTTTGCAACATCATCTCGGAAAGAAATCATCTCTCAAAGGACTTGAAACAGTTTTTATTGAAGGATTAAAAGACGAGATGCTTCCATATTTTATTGCCTCCACAAAAATCAAATCAGATGATGAGATTTATCTGAAGTTTGAAGACATTCATACGAAGGAAGCCGCACGACCTTTTGTAAGAAAAGAGATCTGGCTCGAAGAATCAGAGTTTCAGAAATATGCAGGTAAGTCTGCGCCAATCTCATTGCTTGGATTTCATATTATCGACAATGGTGTTGATATCGGTGAGATCCTTGAAGTGATCGAACAACCGCACCAGGTGCTCTGCAGAATTTCACTCGATGGTAAAGATGCCTTGATCCCCGTTCATGAGGATACTTTGCAGAAACTTGATAAGAAGAAAAAACAGGTGTTGGTCGAATTGCCGGATGGGTTGTTGGATATATTTCGGAGTTAGTGTTACAGTAACTCTCTTACGCCTCGCTTGGGTGGTGCCATAGTGCCCTTCGGAGGGAGTGCATAATAACAAAATCTTGGTCCACACCAACATTTACCTCCCCCTCCCCCGATACTTTTGTATTCAAATAAACATCAAATGCAAAATATCAAAACAAACCTCGTCCTTGATCACTTGAAATCTGATACACGTCAGATCATCCTTGAAACACAATTGCTTCTTCAGTACGATCCGGAATTACTTACCAAACAACCCGCACCTGGAAGCTGGAGTGTTGCTCAGGCTATCGAACATCTGAATGCCTATGGGCGTTATTATATTCCGGCAATCGATAAAGCTCTGAAAGCAAAATCATATACTCCTTCAGATACTTACTCAGCTGGCTGGCTTGGCAACTATTTCACCAATTCGATGAAGCCAACCCCAGATCACAAGATCAAAAACAAAATGAAGGCAATGAAAAACTACACACCTTCTCCGGATCTTGACAGCAAAAAAGTTATTGACGAATATCTTGGTCAGCAACAATCAATTCTTGCGTTGCTGGGTGATGCTGAAAAAAACAACCTGGGTAAGATCAGGGTTGCCATCTCTATCGCGCCTTTCATCAAACTTAAGCTGGGTGATACTTTCAGGTTCCTCATCGCACATGAACAAAGACATATGATCCAATGCGCAAACGCGATTGCCGCATTGAAAAGCTTCAATGCAGCGACATCATTTGGTGCTGCTTACCAGGGTTAATCAATACGTACTGTTGACATCAGCTTGCTGAATGTACTTGGATCAAGACCTAAATAGGAAGCAAGATATTTGTGGGGAATGAGTTGCAACACATGCGGACTACGCTTGAGCAAAGTTCTGAATTTTTCTTCTGCAGTGAATGACATCAGTTCAACCTGCCGCTCAAGTGTACCAACCAGCACAAAGGAAGAAGCAATACGGATCCATCTTTCAAGATTGTGATACTTGTCCATCAATTCCTGCAACTGGCGATAAGTCGTTCTCAGCATTTCTGAGGACGTAAGTGTTTCAAAGAAATATCTTGATGGTGTTTGCGTAAGAAATGAATCAGCAACACCTGAAAATGAACTTGGATAGGTGAATACAACAGTTGCTTCAGGATGATGATCATCTACATAAAACGCCCTCTGCACACCATCAAGAACAAAGTAGAGATGTTTTTCTGTTTCGCCGGCAGCGGTAAGTAATGTCTTTCGCTTATAACTAACGGGAACCCATATACGCGAAAGATCATCCCACTCATTATCTGCAAGCGGATGAACCGCAAAAATGAACTTTCTCAGCTTTTCAAATGCCTCTTCAAGGTTAGCAGGAGTCATATGGCTAAAAATACTTCTTTTAGCTTTTTCGGGTAAAAAATTTAGTAATTGGTTGCGTAAATTGCAGTATGGCTGATCAGCAACCAGTGAAGGAAGAGCGGCAAAGGATCATCGCGCATTTTGATCTTGATACATTCTTTGTATCGGTTGAATGTATTAATGATCCTTCACTGAAAGGAAAACCATTGCTGGTTGGTGGCAGGGAAAGGGGTGTAGTGGCTGCCTGCAGCTACGAAGCCCGGAAATATGGTATTCATTCAGCCATGCCCATGCAAACCGCCCGTAAGCTTTGTCCCCACGCCATAGTGGTTGGTGGCAGCCGGCAGGACTACAGCAAATATTCCAGGTGGGTTACAGAGATCATCGCAGAAAAAGCTCCACTGTTTGAAAAGGCATCCATCGATGAGTTCTATCTTGACCTTACCGGGATGGATAAATTCTTCAAACCCTACGAGTGGACCATTGCGCTCCGACAAGAGGTAATAGACAAAACAGGATTGCCCATTTCATTCGCCCTTGCTTCCAATAAAATGGTTGCAAAGATTGCGACCGATGAGGCGAAACCCAACGGCTATATCCATGTTGCCTATGGGCGCGAGCAGGATTTTCTTGCGCCGCTTGGAGTAAACAAGATACCCGGGGTAGGAGGTCATACACACCAGGCCTTGCTTTCAATGGGCATCAAAACAATTAAGGATCTCAGCGAAACACCCATTGATAAGCTTGAGAAAAAGCTTGGCAAATATGGTCATGAACTCTGGTTTAAATCGAGAGGAATACATAACGGAGAAGTGGTTCCCTATCATGAGGCAAAATCGGTGTCCACTGAAAATACTTTTCATGAATACATTACCGACCAGGAGCAATTACTGAACGAAGTGGTAAGAATGACCGAAAAAGTCGCGTTCGAACTGAGACAGGATAATAAGACTACCGGCTGTATTGCGGTGAAAGTGCGGTATCCCGATTTTGAAACCACCAGCAGGCAGGTGACCATTCCTTATACTTTTTACGATGACGAGCTGATCTCCCAGGCCAAGGATCTCTTACTGAAACTCTGGCGCAAAGGGCAGCCAGTCAGGCTGTTAGGCGTGCGGCTCAGCGAACTCACCGATGAGGCGATCCAGACCAATCTTTTTGAAAACGTTGAAAAAAAGACCGAACTCTACAAGGCGATTGATGATCTGAAAAACCGGTTTGGCACCTCATCTGTAACAAAAGCTTCAGGAAAATAAAATTAACAGAAAAACAGTCTACCATGTTGGTAGGGATGTCTTATATTTGATTCCCGGTTTTGGTTTGGTATACCAGGATAAGTGATCTGATAATGTTGGAAGGGTTCGCCAGGACTAACCGCCGGACAACAACGATACTCGCTTTTCATAACTTTAAACATAGGATTTTATGAGTTTAAGATTAGGGGACATTGCTCCCAATTTCCAGGCTGAGACTTCAGCAGGCAAAATTGATTTCTACGAATATCTTGGCGATAGCTGGGGCGTACTTTTTTCGCACCCTGCAGATTATACACCAGTTTGTACAACTGAGCTTGGAAGAACCGCTTCACTTCAGGGGGAATTTGCAAAGCGCAATGTAAAGGTGCTTGCAGTTAGTGTTGATGGTCTTGACAGACATGCTGGCTGGATCAAAGATATCAACGAAACACAAAATGTGAATCTTGATTTCCCGATCATTGCTGACTCTTCAAGAGAAGTAGCAACTTTATATGGCATGATTCATCCGAATGCATCTGAGAACTTCACAGTGCGTTCATTGTTTGTGATAGGACCAGACAAGAAAGTGAAACTTACTATCACTTATCCTGCATCAACCGGTCGTAACTTTGTTGAAGTATTGCGTGTGATAGATTCACTGCAACTGACTGCAAAGCACAGCGTGGCTACACCTGCAGACTGGAAGCATGGTGAAGATGTTATCGTTGTACCAGCGGTATCAACTGAAGATGCAATCAAAAAATTCCCTAAAGGTGTAAAGGTGGTAAAACCATATCTCCGTTATACTCCGCAGCCTGACGCTGAGTAATTACATCGGTAAAAGAATT
>JBEVNF010000096.1:0-3637 GCA_040508255.1 Flavitalea sp. | reverse complement strand
TGAAAATCTGAATAAGGCCAAGGCCCGCCTTTCGATCGCAGTGCCGGCAGCCTTGTTGCTGATCCTTACGATGCTCTATTTCGCTTTTGGTTCCATGAAATATGGTGTGCTCATCTTTACCGCAATTCCATTGTCTGCTATTGGAGGTGTATTCGCATTAACCCTGCGTTCAATGCCATTCAGTATTTCGGCAGGTATTGGATTTATTGCTCTGTTTGGCGTGGCAGTATTGAATGGTATCGTTTTGATCACTGAGTTCAACAGGTTGAAAAAAGAAGGCTTAACCGACATAAAAGAGATCATTATGGAAGGAACAAAACTCAGACTGAGACCGGTGCTGATGACTGCATCTGTTGCGTCGCTTGGTTTTTTGCCGATGGCATTAAGTACCGGGTCGGGTGCGGAAGTACAGCGACCGCTGGCTACCGTGGTAATTGGCGGGCTTGTAACAGCAACGGTTTTAACACTGATCGTTTTGCCGGTAATTTATTCATGGCTCGAATCGAATTCAAACAGGAAAAAGCAAAGGGGGGAAGGTTCTGGTCCTTTACCTGCGATGCTAATGATTATATTACCAATGTTGTTTTGCGGGGTTCCTGCGGTTTCCAACGCACAGACGATAGATGAGCTGATCAGCATCGCGAAGCAAAATAACCTTACTGTTGGCGCGGCCAAAAAACAGGTGCTTTCTTCGCAGCAAATGGAGAGGGCTTCTGTCGTGCTTCCAAAAACATCGTTGGGTGCTGAATACGGAAAGATCAACAGTGCTTTCAATGACAACCGTTTTTTTGTTTCTCAGAATTTTGGTTTGCCAGTTGTGTATCAGCGTCAGAAAGAATTATACAAGGCAGAAACAGTACTGCAGCAACAGCATGTTGCCCTGAAAGAAAATGAACTTGTGCAACAGGTTCGTATCAATTTCTACTCGATGGTGATCCTTCTTGAAAAACAGAAGTTGCTAAAGGAGCTTGATTCTGTATACAGAAGTTTCTCGAAATCGGCAGCCATCAGGCTTCAGACAGGAGAAACCAATGTACTTGAAACAACAACAGCCGAGTCACTCGTTGAACAACTGGTGCTTCAGTCTGATGAACTTAAACAGGATCTCCAGGTGTACCAGGCAAGGTTGAAAAATCTTCTCAACAGCAATGATAATTATGTTCCAAGGTATGACACATTAAAGATGCAACAGCTGCTGGCTGAATCAGACAGTGCATTAGTTTCGGAGAATCCGTTATTAGGTTTATACGAACAGCAGATAAGGATCGCAGGTGCGCAGAAACAAGTTGAAAGAAATGCATTGACGCCTGATTTTACAGTGGGTTACAATAACATGTCTATACGTGGTTATCAGTCAAAGGATGGTATTAATCAGCAGTACTATGGAGGCAGCGACAGATTCAGTTTTTATCAGCTTACATTAGGTCTTCCAATCTTTAATGGTGCTGCAAAAGCAAAGATCCGTGCGCTTCAGACAAAAGAAGATGCAGCGAGGCTTGAGCTCGCTGCCGGAACGCTTCAGTTGAGATCTGCTTTATCAGCCATTCAGAAAGAACAACAAAAGATGAGTCTGCGGTTACGATATTTTGAACGGACAGGTTTGAAGCAGGCGGATCTGATGATCAGGAATGCCATGCTGAGTTTTAAGAATGGTGATATTGGTTATGTTGAATGGACAGTGCTGATGAACAATGCTGTAAATATCCGCACCGGCTATCTCGATGCGATTCAGTCTTACAATCTTTCTGTGATCGAAACCCTATATCTAACCGCCAAATAAGAATTGAATATGTATAGTAAAATATTGTTTTTAATAAGCATCATCTCGTTTGCATCTTGTTCAGGATCGGGTAATTCGGGAGATGAAAAGGAGGCAAAAAGCGAACAAGGTGTTGGTGCTGAAAATGAAGAAGCTTCAAACGTTGACACTGTTTCACTGACCGAAGCACAGGTAAAAAATGGCGGCATCACAGCAGCTCTGCCATTATCTGAAAAACTCAATACGATTCTTTCTGTAAACGGATCAATTGATGTCCCGCCGCAGAATGTTGTATCGGTAAGCTTTCCATTTGGTGGATTCCTGAAATCCACAAGATTGCTTCCGGGTATGCATGTGTCGAAAGGCGAAGTGATCGGGATCATGGAAGATCAGAGTCTCGTGCAGTTACAGCAGGATTATCTGGTGGCGGCTGCCAAACTCGGGTACCTGAAACTTGAGTTTGACCGCCAGAAAACACTCCAGGAGAATAATGTGAATTCGGCGAAAACATTTCAGCAGGTTGAAGCCGAATATGCAAGTCAGAAAGTCCTGGTAAGTGGGTTTGCTCAAAAGTTGAAGATGATCCATATCAACCCTTCAGGCCTGACCAGCGAAAAGATCTCAAGTACGGTTGCGATTTATTCACCTATCGATGGATTTGTATCATCTGTAAACGTGAACATCGGAAAATTTGTAAATCCCACTGATGTATTGTTTGAACTGATCAACCCGAATGATATGCATGCTGCGCTCGTTGTGTTTGAAAAGGATATAGCAAAAGTTCGTGCGGGCCAACGGGTGCGCGTAGCATTGGTTGATGAACCAGGCAAAGAATACCTGTGTGAGGTAATACTTGTAACACGCAATGTAAACCAGGACAGAACGGGTATGGTGCATTGTCATTTTGAACAGATGCCAAAGTCGTTGATGCCGGGAATGTTCCTGAACGCAAAGATCATGCTTACGGATGTCGATGCGATCACAGTTCCTGAAGAGGCTGTTGTTCGCTATGGTAGCAAGGAGTATATACTCCAGGAACAAAATGCAGGCAGCTATAAGCTTGTTGCGGTAACGACCGGGATCAGGGAAAAAGGGAAGGTGCAGTTGAACGATTCAACTGGTGTGTTGAGTTCGAAGAAGGTGGTTGTTTCGAATGCTTATGCGGTTTTGTCGAAGATGAAGAATAAAGGCTAATTCTCGCCCTTTGGCGGACATCCCCTCCTGGGAGAGGAGGGGAATCGCTTTATCTGTAGTCATCCCTCGCCGGTGCAAAGAAATCCAACACTTTGACCTCCGTCAAAGCCACTGCCGAATGCGGCACATTGCCCGGAATAACATGCACAGCGCCTTTGGTCAGTAACATTTTCTCATCTCCAATTGTCATTTCAAGTTCGCCATCCATGATGTAAGTGATCTGCTCATGGGGATGCGAATGTAAACCAAGCTGACTGCCTTCTTTGATCGTTACGAAAGACAATGTACTTGCAGCTCCATGAACCAATCTGAATATTAGCCCCGGGAAAATTTCTCTTGGTGCGATCTCTGATAATATTTCCATACTTATGATTTATTTAGATTCAAAATAGCATACACTGCCACCAACCCAGGTTTTATCCTTGTTGTAGCGCACTCCAATCATTTTGCCTTTACTGATGCGCGAAAGATTGATCACAGGTTTTGGTCTGGCATCACCGTCTTTCCAGATATACATGATCCTGATCTCAACCTTTGCAGGTCCGTCAGGGGTTGGAATTACATCGGCATATTTAACCTTCTTCTGGAGGATCCAGTTTTCAGGATCCTTTACATTGGAAAGGTCATCTGGTGTGATATCAATTACTACTCCCTGTCCTGCAAATGAGAACAATGGCTTCAATA
>JBEVNF010000074.1:0-6041 GCA_040508255.1 Flavitalea sp. | reverse complement strand
GCATAAATAAGTGTCGGTATCAGTGCGATTACTACTACCAGGAGTGATCCGAAATATTTTCCGGTTACCACCTGCCAGCTGCTGAGGGGTTTTGTCTGAAGGATCTCATAGGTTCCGCCTTTGAACTCATCGGCGAAACTGCGCATAGTGATGGCCGGTATAAGCAATAAAAGGATCATCGGGGCGAGTTCAAAGAACCGCTCGAGTGTTGTATAACCGAAATCAAGAATATTATCGGGGAACACAAAAAGAAACAATCCATTTACCAATAAAAACACGGCTATCGCTATGTACCCGGTCAGACTGCTGAAAAACTGACGGAATTCTTTTTTACAAACGGACCACATGGATACGAAAATACGGGATTCAGCTTATATGATAAGAAATCGGAGAAGTGTTGATTTTTGATTTCCTTTTTCTGTTATATTCGCGAAGTGTTAATGTAATGTGAACACAACCAGTATATAACCAACTAACATATTCCAGAACTTACTGCAATGACAAATCCCCGCTTAGGCGGGGATTTTATTTTTAAATGCTGTTGTTAAACTGCAAAGCTCTCACCACATGCACAACTTCTCGATGCGTTTGGATTTTCAAAATGAAATCCTTTTCCATTCAATCCATCAGTGTATTCAAGGGTGGTGTTCACGAGGTAAAGAAAACTCTTCAGATCAGTTACGATCTTGATACCCTTATCTTCAAAAACCTGGTCGGCAGGTTTGCTTTGATTGTCGAAATCCATCTTGTAGCTAAGTCCCGAGCATCCTCCGCCCACAACCGATACACGAAGGAAGAAATCGGGTTGACCTTCAATATGAGCTTCTGCCATCAGTTGCTCCACCTTTCCTTTTGCTTTTTCGCTGATAAATATCATATACTCTTTTTTGAACTTTATAATTTCAGGCGGGATTCAGCGCTCTCAGGTTGCCGACAGCAGCCTTTACCACTTTTACCGCAAAATCAATCTCTTCTTGTGTACTGAATCTTCCGACTCCAAATCTCAACGAACTGTGTGCCAGTTCATCTGAGAGTCCCATCGCTTTTAAAACATAACTGGGCTCAATGGAAGCCGAGGTACAGGCCGATCCGGACGATACCGCCAGATCCTTATTAACCGCCAGCAAGGTCGCCTCGCTGTCAGCACCGCTGAATGCGATATTGGTGACGCCTGGCAAACGCTGACTGGTTTTTCCGTTTACAAAAGTACCTGTTATTTCCAACAAACCTAGCTCCAGATGGTCACGGAGACTGCCGATACGCTTGCTCTCCTCCCCGATCTTGTTTGCAGCCAGTTCTGCTGCTTTCCCCAAACCGGCGATTCCGGGAATATTGAGCGTTCCGCTTCTTGTTCCTCGTTCATGACCACCTCCATCCTGTTGGGCTATCACACGCACCCTCGGGTTCTTTCGCCTGATATAAAGACCACCTACGCCCTTAGGACCATAAAATTTATGCGCACTGAAACACATCAGGTCAATTTCATCTTTCACAACATCCACCGGGATTTTTCCGATTGCCTGTGTGGCATCGCAGAAAAACACAACACCATACTTTTTGGCAATTGAGCCAATCTCGCGGATGGGTTGAATTACTCCGGTTTCATTGTTTGCATACATCACCGAAATCAGGATGGTTTCCGGCCTGACCGACTGCTCCAGCTCCTCAAGATTGACCAAACCGTATTCATTCACAGACAGATAGGTGATTTCCGCACCCTGTTTTTCAAGATGGGCACAGGTATCAAGAACTGCTTTATGTTCGGTGGCTACGGTAATTATATGATTGCCTTTAACAGCATAAGCTTCAAAAACACCCTTGATCGCCAGGTTCACGGCTTCGGTTGAACCGGAAGTAAAAACGATTTCTTTGGGTTCTGAACCGATCAGGTTGGCCACCTGCTCACGGGCAAGATCCACAGCTTCAGCGGCCTGCCATCCAAATGCGTGGTTCCTGCTGGCAGAATTTCCAAAATTTTCGGTGAAATAAGGAAGCATGGTTTCAACCACCTGCGGGTCGCAGGGCGTTGTTGCATTATTGTCGAGGTAAACCGGTAGCTTCATACTCAGGTAATAACATAAATTTACGGGAAAAGTTCTACTCGCATCCATGCTTAAGATCGAACATATCGACATCGCCGTCAAAGATGTGTCAACTGCAATCCCTCTCTACGAGGCACTCCTTAATCCTCCTATGTACAAGCAGGAAGAAGTGGCTTCAGAAAAAGTGATGACAGCATTTTTCCAAAAGGGTGAATCAAAGATCGAACTGCTTGGAAGTACTGATCCTGAAGGCGTGGTTGCAAAATTCATCGAAAAAAAAGGAGAGGGAATCCACCATATCGCTTTCGAGGTCGAAGACATCCATGCGGAGATCGAAAGACTGCAATCGCAGGGATTCACATTGATCAATCCCGAGCCAAAACGCGGGGCCGACAATAAACTGATCTGCTTTTTACATCCGAAAACCACGAATGGAGTACTGGTGGAGCTTTGTATGGAAATAAAGTAATTACTGCTCCTCTTCTATTACCTTGTTCAGGCCCAGCTTTGAGATAGCAATTGAAGATGCGATCTGGCTTGCGTCTTTCTTGTTATAGGCTTTTCCTTCTGCGAAGCAAACGCCATCGACCATCGCACCTATCGTAAATAACCTGCGGCCCCCTTCGATCTTTTCATCAAGGGTTTCAAATTCAAGGTTTTTACCGTTTTTATTTGCCCAGCCGTAGAGTTTGTTTTTGTGATTGATCTCGAGGTTCTCAAGATCTTCCATGAAGAGGTGAGGGATGATGATCACTTCAAGAACCCATCTTTTGGTTTTATCATAACCTTTGTCGAGATAAACCGCACCAACCAGCGCTTCGAGCGTGTTCCCGAAGATCTGGCTCATCTTGAGCGAATTATCAAACTTATTAAAGAAGGTAACTTTCTTAATACCCATCTTGATCGCAATCTCATTGAGCTTGTTGCGATTTACCATCTTGCTTCTCATTTCTGTGAGAAAGCCTTCTTCCTTGTATGGGTATTTTTTGAAAAGAAAATCAGCTACGATGCCACTGAGAATTGCATCACCCAGGTATTCCAGCCTTTCATTGTTTTCGTCTGCGGTATCGCGGACCGACCGATGTGTGAGTGCAGCCTTATACAAACCAACTTTACCCGGTGTAAATCCCAGTACGTTTCTCATGCTTTTCTTGAAAGAAACGTTGCTGTCTTTACCTCTGAATTTGTTGAGAATGCGGACTAAAGTCAAGCTGTTAATTTTATCATCAGGTCAAAAATGTCTGGACGCTCTTGAAAGTTACAAAAAAAACCTTCAAGGGCGGGCATTAAAAATTTCCTAATAAATGGAAACGTGCAGACTTTAGTGCCGGTGTTATCTGATTAAGCCTCGTATTTTTTCACGATCACGCAGGCATTATGACCTCCAAAACCGAAGGTATTGCTTAGCGCAGCCCTCACAGGTCTTTTCTGAGCCTGGCCAAAAGTGAAATTCAGACGGGAATCAAGATCCGGATCATCGGTGAAGTGATTAATGGTTGGGGGAACCATATCATTTACAACAGCCATGATACAAGCGATACCTTCCACAACACCTGCGGCACCAAGACAGTGACCAGTCATTGATTTTGTTGAGCTGATGTTTACCTTGTAAGCATGTTCACCAAATACATCGGTGATCGCTTTTACTTCGGCAACATCACCAAGTGGTGTTGAAGTACCATGTGTATTGATGTAGTCAATATCTTCTGCCCTGAGATTTGCATCCCTGAGTGCTGCGAGCATTACATTTTTAGCACCAAGTCCTTCCGGATGCGGCGCTGTAATGTGATGCGCATCTGCGGTTGCGCCACAACCAGCGATCTCGCAGTAAATCTTTGCACCACGCGCAAGTGCATGGTCAAGATCTTCCAGGATCAGCATACCAGCACCCTCACCCATTACAAAACCATCACGATCCTTATCATAGGGACGGCTGGCAGTTTTAGGATCATCGTTGCGTTCGCTGAGTGCCTTCATTGCATTAAATCCACCAACACCAGATTCGCTGATCACACTTTCAGAACCACCTGCAAGGATAATATCAGCCTGGTTGAGCCTGATAAGATTGAATGCTTCCATGATACCATTCGTTGAGGAAGCGCAGGCGCTCACGACAGCGAAGTTGGGACCGCGGAAACCATGACGCATGGAAATTTGTCCGGCCGCGATATCAAGTATCATTTTGGGGATGAAGAAAGGATTGAATCTTGGTGTACCATCACCACGGCCAAAGTTCATCACTTCTTCCTGGAAAGTGAGGATACCACCAATACCGCTGGCGAAAACAACGCCTACGCGATCTTTATTGATATCATCGCCGCCAATACCCGCATCACGAACGGCTTCGTCACTAACGGCGAGTCCTGTTTGTGTGAAACGGTCAATTTTGCGTGCTTCTTTTTTCTCGAGGAAATTGAGTGGATCGAAACCCTTTAGTTCGCAGGCGAACCGGGTCTTGAACTTAGATGCGTCGAAAAGAGTAATATTATCTGCACCGGAAACTCCGTTGATAAGACCATTCCAGTAATCCTGCAAATTATTTCCAATCGGTGTGAGCGCACCGATCCCTGTAACAACTACTCTTTTTAACTTCATATAGCTGTGCTGATATTGAATTAGTAACAAATCCGCCTTCGCAGCCGGTGTAGCTATCGAAAGGCGGATCTAAGATATTGCTTCTGAAGGCAATGCGTCTTACTTGGCGTGTTCTTCCAGGTAAGATACAGCCTGTCCTACAGTTGTAATAGTTTCAGCCTGCTCATCAGGAATAGAGATGTTGAATTCCTTTTCGAATTCCATGATTAACTCAACAGTGTCCAATGAATCTGCGCCTAAATCATTCGTGAAAGATGCCTCATTGGTAACCTCTGCTTCTTCTACACCTAGCTTATCAACAATGATTTTTTTTACTCGTGTTGCGATGTCTGACATTTTAGTAAAGTTTAGTTACGGCTGCAAAAATAGAATTTTTCAAATAACCACAATAAATAGCTGGTTATTAATTATACCCGCAGCCTTCAACGGTTGCAAAATTTGCGCTAAGATAAGCCTCTCATGTATTGCGGAGTAATTTTCTTTTTAAGATTCAAAATAAAATTTGATACTACCTAAATCCTTATATTGCAAATCTCTCTGCTATCAAAACCCTTTAATTCATGGCGCTGAAAATTATCGATCACGGGTCACCTGAATATGATCTTATGGTGCAACTCAGGACGGACATCCTGCGCAAACCTCTGGGTATGACTTTCTCGGCAGAAGAGCTGGAAAGTGAAAAAGATCAGGTGCTGATTGCAGCTTTCGAAGAAGAAAAAATGCTTGGCTGTTGTATGCTGCTCAAAGTTGAGGGTCCGGTGGTACGTTTGCGACAAATGGCGGTTCTCAACAATCTCCAGGGTAAAGGCATCGGGCGCGCACTGATGCAGTTTTCAGAAAACATTGCCCGCGACCTCGGTTACAAGAAACTTATCATGCACGCGAGAGTAACCGCAGTCGGTTTCTACGAAAAGCTTGGATACAATGTGGTTGGCGATCAGTTTGAAGAAGTAACGCTTCAGCATTATATCATGGAGAAGTCTTTAATGATGTGATCTCTAACTGATGATCCTGATACTGAAAGGATACCGGTATAACCTGTTCTCACTCGCCCTTATTGTTGCAATTACCGCAAACACAACATTCAAAATTCCAACCAGCCAGATCAGGAAAAATCCTATCAGCACGATCATCAGTACAAAGGCTATGAAATATAATATAAAGATGGTTATCTGAAAGTTCAGCGACTCTCTGGAATGATAGGCGACATATTGCGATTCACGGTTCTTTAAAACGTAGATTATCAACGGTGCAAGAATACCAACTCCGGGTACAACAGTCAATATATGCGATAGTATGGCAAGCATACGTTCATCGCTGGTTGGTGGCGTAAATGGCACATCATCTGATCCCTGGAAAGAATTACTGTAATTCGCCATCTGAAGTTTTGATTTAAGTTAGTAA